>JAGSPQ010000203.1 GCA_018262385.1 Myxococcaceae bacterium
GGGCACGCAGCGCAACGGAGTCGTGGTGACGTCGCCGATCGAGGGCACGGTGCTGAAGGTGATTCAGGAGAGCGAGAGCCCGGTGTTGCCCGGCGCCCCGTTGCTCGAGCTGGGTGACCTGCAGGTGCTGGAGGTGGTCGCCGACCTGCTGACCCGCGATGCCGCGCGGCTGCGCCCCGGGATGCCGGCCCTGCTCGAGGAGTGGGGAGGGGAACCGCCGCTGCCCGCCCGGGTGCGGAAGATCGAGCCATCGGCCACCACCATCCTCTCGCCCCTGGGGGTGCGCGAGCAGCGGGTCAACGTGGTGCTGGACCTGCTGCCCCGCGACGAGCCGGTGCGGTTGGGTGACGGCTTCGCCGCCCAGGTGCGGTTCATCGTCTACGAGGCCGACGACGTGCTGAAGGTGCCGCGCAGTGCGCTCTTTCGCCGGGGCAACGGCTGGGCGGTCTTCACCGAGGTGTCCGGCCACGCCCGGCTGGCCGCGGTGAAGCTGGGCCAGCAGGGGTCGACCGAGGCCGAGGTGCTCGAGGGGCTGGAGGTGGGGACCCGGGTCATCCTCCATCCGGCGGAGGCGGTGCGCGAAGGGGTGAAGGTGAAGGCCGCCAGCGCGGCCGAGGTCGAGCCCGGTGCGCCGGGGAGCGGCGGTCGAGGCGGCGGCGAGCCCCGGGCGCTGCGATCAGGGGACGTGGCCCCGAACCGGGGCCTCGCAGCACACCGGATGCGCGGTGAGCGTTGAGGCGCGGCTACGGACTCTTCGGTGTTCCGGCGTTCGCCGGCGGAGCAAAGGTCCCGTGCGAGCGCAACCAGGCCACCAGGTCGGCGACGCGGTCGGGCTCGAGCCGGGCGTGCTCCTTTCCGGCGGCGCCAAACGCCGGCATCTCGGTTCCAGGGCGGCCGCGAATGATCGTGCCCGCGAGGTAGCCGTCACTCGCGACCGAGAGGAACGGGCGACCCAGCAGCCCCGGCCCTTTCGCCTCGGCCTTTCCCTTTTCGGGCTCATGGCACCGCGCGCAGTGCTCCGGGTAGAGCGCAGCGCCCCGCACCGGGTCTCCCACCCGCGGCACCCAGCGCGCGCGGGACAGCTCGAGCCGGGGCAGCTCGCGCACGGTGGTGATGATCGCGCGCAGCTGCCGGGGCTCGAGCGTGCGGAACGAGCCCATCGCCGTGCCCGCCACGCCGGCCGCGAGCGTGCCGTGGATGCGCTCGTCGGTGGTGGTGACCTCGTTGTCCTTCGCCGCCAGCGGAGGCGCCAGCGCGCTGCCTTCCCCGGTCAGCCCGTGGCAGGGCGCGCACTCCGCCGTGAAGAGCTGGCCTCCCTGTGCGCGATCGAGCGGATCCACCGGCACCAGCGCAGCGAACACCGGCGCGGGCCGCTCGAGGCTGCGCAGGTGGGTGGCCAGCGCGTCGATCTCTTTGGGCGACAGCCCGCCCGGCTTGCCCCAGGTCGGCATCCGGCGCCCGGGGCGGCCGAGGCGGATGCTGCGGCGCAGGAACTCGTCATCGGCGAGCGCGAGGAAGACCGGGTTGCTCAGCGCGGGAAACGCCTGGGCCGTGGTGTCGAACTTCCGGCCCTCGGCCGCGGCCCCGTGGCACGCCGAGCACAGCGCCGCATAGAGCGACGCGCCGTCGGTGGCGAGGTCGCGCTCGCCCAGCCGCGAAGTGCGGACGCGGTCGCGCGGCAGCCACGCCTCGGGCAGGGCCTGGGCCCGCAGCGACAGCACGAAGACGGTGAGCAGCTCGGCCTCCGGGGCGCTCAGCCCAAGCCGCGGCATCCGGCTGTCCTTCACCCGCCGCGGAGGATCGAGCAGGTGCTCCTGATGCCACTGCGCCAGCTCCGCGGTCGCGACCGTTGCTCTTCGCGGCCCGTCGTCGAGCCTGGGCCCCTCGTCTGCGCCCAGGCCGTTGATCAGGTGGCACCCCCGGCACCCCAGCCGCGCGGCGAGGCTCTTGCCCGCCATCAGCCGCGGCGCGCCGATCCGCGTGCTGAGGGCGGCGGCCACCACCGGAACGTCTTCGTCGGCCAGCGGCGCGAACGCGACCCCGCCATCGGAGACCCGCCCCGCGTGCCGGTCGTGCCAGTCCTCGCTCAGCCCTTTGAGGCCGATGGTGTCCAGCGCGCCGGGCGGGTGATGGCAGCCCTCGCACTCGTACTGGGCGATCAGCTGCTCGCCGCGCTCAGCCAGCGCAGGGGAAGGCGTCTTGATCCCGGAGTGACAGCCGCCGCAGCCCGCCTCCACGTTGGGCCGGTCGAGGATCGGTCGCGGCCAGTCGGGGGTCGGCCCGTGCGCCGCGGCGGCGGTGGTCGCCCGGCCCTGGCCCCCGTGGCAGAGGGTGCAGCCCAGCGCGCTCACCTCGTGGGGAATCGGCGGGTGCGGCGCGAACAGCGGGTCGCCCGGCAGCGGGGGCGCCCCACCCATCGTCAGGTGACAGGTGGGGCAGCGATCCACCACGTCGAGCTCCGGCTTCCAGATCTGCCGGATCATCACCGGCACGGCCGGCTTCCCGGCGCGCTGGGCCAGCGCGTTGTAGCGGGACTGAATCCCGCGCCACTCGGAGAAGGAATCCTTCACCCACGCCCCGGCGAGCGCGAGCAGCAGCAGCACCGAGAGCGCGGCGAACGCCCATCGCAGGGCGGGCATCAGAAGTACACGCCGTCCCGCCAGGGCAGGACGTAGTCCCAGTTGGGGCCGCGGAAGAAGATCCCGATCACCGTCAGGGCCACCGAGATGACGACGAACCAGGTGAAGATCCAGAACGGCAGACTGCGCTGCGCGAGCCAGCGGCCGAGCGCGGTGGGCGGCGAAGGCAGCGCCGCGAAGCTCATCACGATCGCGATCACCAGCAGCGGGACGATCAGCGGCCAGACCGGGTGGGCCCCTGCGAAGATCAGCCACCCGGTGCCGGCGAAGGTGATCCCCCAGAGGAGCGCGAGGCGAGACCTCCGCTGCTCGCCCCACAGCGGCGCGCGGATCAGGTTGAGGTCGAAGTACGGAATCACCGCCAGCGCGGCGATCGCCAGCCCGGGGAGCACCACCCCCGAGACGAGCGGCGAGTAGTAGTGGAGCAGCTCCTGCAACCCGAGGAAGTACCAGGGCGCCTTGGCCGGGTTGGGGGTCAGGTTGGGGTCGGCGATCGCCTCCAGCGGCGCGTTGAAGCCGATCGACACCAGCACCAGCGCGAGGGTGATGCCGAGGAACGCCACCAGCTCCCGGGCCAGCAGGTGGGGCCAGGTCGAGACCAGGTCCTCGTGGTCCACCGCCTTCTTCTCCGAATCGGCCAGCGGGGTGTTCTCGGCGGGGCCGAGGTAGATGCCGCCGTCTTTGCGCAGCCGCCAGACGTGGACCGCGATCCCCACCACCGCGAGCAGCGGGAGCGCCACGCAGTGCAGCACGTAGAACCGCAGCAGCGCGTTCTCGCCAATCTGGGTCCCGCCCAGCAGCAGGAACCGCAGCCGCTCGCCCACCCACGGCGCGGCGGCCGCCATCTTCGTCCCCACCGTCACCGCCCAGAAGGCGAGCTGATCCCAGGGCAGCAGGTAGCCGGTGTACGAGAGGAGAATGGTGAGCACGAAGAGGGCGACCCCGAGCGCCCAGTTGAACTCTCGCGGCCTCCGGTAGGCGCCCCGGTAGAAGGTGACCACCAGGTGGAGGAACACCAGCGCCACCATCGCGTGTGCGGCGAAGCGGTGGAGGTTCCGGGTGAACACCCCGAGCGTCACCACGAACTCCAGATCCTTCATGTCCTGGTACGCCTGCGGCACCGCCGGCCGGTAGAAGACCATCAGCGCCACGCCGGTGAGGGTGAGCAGGAAGAAGCAGGCCGCACTCAACCCGCCCAGGTAGAAGGTGCGGGGAAAGGCGATCGCCCGCGCCCGGACCTTCAGCGGGTGAATGTGGAGGAAGAGGTTCGAATAGACCGCCAGCGCCCGGGTGCGCGCGTCTTCCGGGTAGCCGTGCCGGACGAGCGACTTGAAGGCCCGGTTGTCGGTCAGCGCCCGGAGCAGCTTGCTCATGCCGGCAGCTCCAGCAGCGCTTGGGAGGCCGCGGGTCTTCCCGCGTCGACCACCAGCTGCTCCCGTTCGATCGACAGGTGCAGGCGGACCAGCGCCGCCGGAGCCGGGCCGCCGGTGACGGTGCCCTTCAGCGCGTAGCGGCTGCCGTGGCACGGGCAGAAGAACCCTTTCTGCTCGGCCTCGTAGCGGGTGATGCAACCCAGGTGGGTGCAGACCGCCGACAGCGCGTAGAAGCCTTTCTCTTCCCGCACCACGTAGACGCGCTGGCGGACCAGCACCAGCACGGTGCCCACCGGCACGTCTTCCGGCCGGCCGACCGCGAAGCGGCGATCCTCCTCGAAGAGCACGTTCGGCTCGATGAAGCGCAGCGTCGCCGCGGCGAGCCCGAGCCCCACCGCCCCGAGCGCGCCCGAGCCGACCAGCAGCAGAAAGCGCCGCCGCTCGCGCTCCTGGTCGGTGGGCTCGGTGTCAGTGGGGGAGGCCATGACTGCTCAGTGCCCGCCCATGCTCCCGTCGCAGGTGTAGCTGGCGGCGGTCTTCTTCACCGCCGCGGCGTGGGTCATCATCGCCGCCAACTCCGTCCCCATCTCCATGTGGTGGCGCTCCTCTTCCGCCCGCGCGTCGGTCAGGTTGGCCATCGTCGCCATCTTGGCGGAGTGCGCCTCGGCGGCCGTTCGCAGCTTCGCCATCGCGTCGTGGCACACCATCATGTCCGGCTTCGCGTGCGACGCGTTGGTGCACATCGACAGGTGGGTCAACATCCCGTCGAGCTTGGTGAGGACCTCGAGCGACATCGTGCGGTGCGTCCCGTCGAGCGTCGCGATGCCGGTCACGTCGGGCGCGGCGGCGGCCTTGGTGGCGTGGGCATTGAACTCGCCCTCCAGCTCGGCCACGTGGGTGGCGAAGTCGTTCGCGGTCGGCTCCATCGTGGTGCTGGCCGCTCCTCCGCAGGCGAGCAGCGCGGACGTCGCGAGGGGAAGAAGCAGGGGCAGGGGTGAACGCATGGGATTCTCCAACCGAGCCAGGGTGATTGGGCGGCGGGGGAACAGGCTCGAGCGTTCCCGGGTCGCCAGTGATTCAGTGTTCGTGGGCGGCGGCCCGCGGCTTCACCGCGGCAGTCTCCGAGAGAGTGAAGCCCTTCATCAGCACCGTCCCCGCCGCCTCGTCGCCCGCGTCGAGCTCGAGGGTGAGGATCACCTCGTCCCAGGCGGCCAGCAGCTCGCCGGTCTCGAACTCGTCCATCCCCGAAGAGCCGAGCTTGCCCACCCGCAGCGGCTGCGGATCCTGGCTGCGCATCCAGACGGCGTAGTGCAGCCCCGCTCCGACGAAGGGGAGGTCGGTCGAGTGGAGGGTGAGCCGCTGGTTCTCGAGCTGCGCGTGCACCTGGGTGTGCGCGAGGCTCTCCCGGCTGGGTCCGCCGATGCCGCCGAGCGCGAGCAGTTCACCGGGGCGCCCGCGGAAGATCACCTCCACCGACGGCGAGGTCGCCAGCCCGGCGGCCTCGCGGGTGACGAACACCTCCTCGATCCCGGCCGGATCAGCGACGGTGAACGTCGAGGTCTCGCCCGGCTCCAGCGGCCCCAGCGGCCGCCAGCCTTGATTGGACCTGCCCCACGCGAAGAGCGCGCCGATCCGCACCGGCTCGAGCTGCCGCACCACCAGCCGCAGCCGGTTGCCCAGCAGCACCGACTCGGCGGTGGGCACCTGGTCCAGCCGCAGCAGCTGCACCGAGCGGAGCACCGGCGGCTCGGCGCAGCCGGCGAACAGGGTGAGCAGCGCGAGGGCGGGCAGTCGGCAGCGCATCAGGTCACCCCTTTCAAAAGCCCACCGAGAGGGCGGCCTGGAGCCGGTCGAACTCGAGCCGGCCGTTGGTCTGCACCACCTGGGCGATCAGGCTGGTCCGCACGTTCGCCCGCACCAGCGCGTAGAAGCCGGCGACGATCCGCGGCTGGGTCACCCCGCGCGCGATCTGCAGCTCGAGGCGCGCCAGCGGCACCAGCCACGGGTACACCACGTAGTCGAGCTGGGCCATCACCTGGTGGACGTCGAGCCCTTCGCGCGGCCTGGCGAGGAAGGGACGGCGATGGCGGGCGAACGAGTAGGCGAGGATCAGGTTGGCGTCGCGCAGCTGCGCGTTGAGATCCGCGCCCAGCACCCGGAAGACGTCGTCCTGGGTGGCCACCCCCGGGACCCCGAGCGGCGTCTGGCCGAAGTACGCGAAGCCGCCCAGGTGCACGCTCCACTCGCGCCAGGGCTGGGGATCCGACAGGTCCAGCTCGCCGCCCGACGGCTCTCCGTCGAGGCGCATTCCACCCAGCTTGTACGAGGCGCGCAGGTAGCCGTCCTTGGGCAGGTTGATTCCGCCTGCGCCTTCCACCAGCCCGGCGGCCCAGCCGATTCGCCCCGCCACCACCCCGGTCGCTTCCAGCCCGAAGTGGGAAGGCTCGAGCGCGAAGGGCGAGTCGCCCACCGTGGCGGTGGTGATCCAGCTGACCGGGCCCAGCGAGCGGTGTCCGGAGAAGCTGAACACCCCCGGCTCGAACCGGCCGACCCGCAGGTTGAGCCACGGTTTCTGGAAGGCGGAGAAGACGACGAACAG
>JAGSPQ010000204.1 GCA_018262385.1 Myxococcaceae bacterium
TCCGGCTTCACGGTGCGGTTCTGCGCCTTGGCGAGCCGGGCGATCGCCTGATCGACGGTCGACTTGCCCAGCCCGATCACGCTCACGTCCCGGGTCCGGCCCCAGATGTTGACCCCGTCGACGTTGATGTCGATCGCCATCTGGCCGACCAGCACCGGCGGGTGCTCGATCAGGTACTGCGAGCCCAGCAGGCCCTGCTCCTCGGCCGCGACGGCGGCGAAGAGGATCGAACGCTTCGGCGCCTTGTTGAGCGAGGTGAAGGCGCGCGCGACGGCGAGCATCGCGGCCACTCCCGACGCGTTGTCGACCGCGCCGTTGTAGATGTCGTCCTCGCCCGGCTTGGCGCCCGCCTTGCGGCCGAGGTGATCGTGGTGGGCGGTGTAGATCACCCACTCCTTGCTCAGCTTCGGATCCGAGCCGGGCAGCAGCCCGAGCACGTTCGCGGTGGCCTTCTTCTGCACCACGCTCTTGAACGAGGTCGAGAGCGTCACCCCCAGCGGCACCGGCTTGAAGTCCTTGGTCAGCGCCGCCTTGCGCAGCACCTCGAGGTCCTGCCCGCCGAGCGCGACCAGCTTCCGGCTCGCCTCCTCGGTGGTCCACGCCTTGATCTGCAGCGGCACCGGCCGGGTCGAGGGCAGATCGAACTGCTCTCCCGCCCAGGAGGTCTGCACCACCTGCCAGGGGTAACCGGCGGACGGCGTGGTGTGGATGATGATGCAGCCCGCCGCGCCCAGCTTCAGCGCCTTCTCGTACTTGTAGTCCCAGCGGCCGTACCAGAGCCGGGTGCGCCCCTCGAACAGCGCCGGGTCGTTCTCCGGATCGTTGTTCATCACCAGCAGCACCTTGCCCTTCACGTCCATTCCCTTGAAATCGTCCCAGCCGTACTCGGGCGCCTGGATTCCGAAGCCGACGAACACCACCTCGGCGCTCTCCAGCTTCGAGCTGGGCACCTGGGAGCCGGCGACCGCGATGAACTCGTCCGAGTACTTGAGCGACAGCTTCTTCCCCAGCGGGCCGGTGAAGGCGAGCGTCTCGGGGTTGCCGTTCACGCCGACCAGATCGAACTGCTGGAACCAGGTGCCGTTGGTGCCCGCGGGCTTGAGGCCGAGCGCCTCGAACTGGGCCGCGATGTACTCCTGGGCGAGCCGATCTCCGGCGGTGGCGGGCCCGCGCCCCTCGAGCAGATCCGAAGCGAGGAAGGCGACGTGTCCGCGCAGCTGCTCGGCGGTCAGCAGCTTGAGGGCGTCTTTCTCGGTGCCCGCGAACGCCGCGGAGGTGAGCACCGAGAGGATCAGGCAAAGAGAGTTGCGCATGTCGGGCGGCGTGTAACACGCGCCCGCGCTGCCTTCACTGCTTCGCGCCGTCCTTCTTCGCTTCCTTCTTCTGCAGCGGCACCGGGGTCTGGGCGGCGGTGCCGGCGTCGGCCACCTTGTCGACCGGAGGGGGCTGGCGGGGCGGCGGCATCAGGTTCCCGGTCGCCGCGGCGGCGCCGCCGACGAAGGAGATCGCCACCGCTCCAGTGATCGACAGCAGCTTGCGCGCCTTCATCCCAGCACCTTCCAGGTCGTCCCCTGCGGAGTGTCCATGCTCTCGATCCCCATCGCCTTCAGCGCGTCGCGAATCTGGTCCGACGCGGCGAAGTCCTTCTTCTCTCGCGCGGCGCGGCGATCGTTGAGCAGCGCCTCGACCTTCGCCTGATCGATCCCCCTCGCCTTCACCTGGCGGTCGCGCCGCCGCAACAGCCACGCGCCCGGCTCGTCCTCGAACAGCCCGAGCACGAGGGAGATCTTCCCCACCACCGCGCGCAGCGCTTTGAGGGTTCGGCCGATCATCGGCTTGTCCTTCACCGGGGGCTTGTCCATCAGCTCGTTCATCGTCGCGAACAGGCCGGAGAGGATCCCGAGCGCGCCGGCGAAGTTGAAGTCGTCGTCGACGCACGCCTCGAAGTCGGTCACCCACTTCGACGGATCGCCGTGGAGCGGGCCGGCGCCGAAGTCCTGGTTGGAAGTCCGCGCGTCGACCTTCCGCAGCGTCTCGTAGAAGTACTCCATCCGGCTCTCGGCGTCCGCCAGCGACTTGTCGGTGAACGCCAGCGGGCTGCGGTAGTGGGTCGAGAGGAAGAAGTAGCGCAGCGCCTCGGCGTCGATCTGGGTGAGCGCGTCGCGCAGCCGCACCACGTTGCCCAGGCTCTTCGACATCTTCGCGCCGTCGAGATCGAGGAAGCCGCCGTGCATCCAGACGTTGCAGAAGGTCTTCTTGAAGCCGGCCTCGCTCTGGGCGATCTCGTTCTCGTGGTGGGGGAAGATCAGATCCAGCCCTCCGCCGTGCAGATCGAACGTCTCGCCGAGGAACTTCGAGGCCATCGCCGAGCACTCGATGTGCCAGCCCGGCCGCCCCTTGCCCCACGGGCTGTCCCACGACGGCTCGCCCGGCTTGGCCGCCTTCCAGAGCGCGAAGTCGAGCGGCGCCCGCTTCTGCTCGCCGGTGGTCGCCCGCTCACTGGCCTGCATGTCCTCCAGGTTCCGCTTCGACAGCTTCGCGTAGCCCGGCCACTTGCCGACCTCGAAGTAGACGTCGCCCTGCGCTTCGTAGGCGACCCCGTTGGCGACCAGCTTCTGCACCAGGGCGAGGATCTCCGGAATCGTCTCGGTCACCTTCGGCGAGTGATCGGGCACCAGCAGGTGCATCGCCCTGGCGTCGGCCTCGAACTCGCGCACGAAGCGGGCCGCCAATTCCTGCGCCGGCTCGCCCTGCTCCTTCGCCGCGTTGATGATCTTGTCGTCGACGTCGGTGTAGTTGCGGACGTAGGTGACCTCGAAGCCGCGGTAGCGCAGGTAGCGGACCACCGTGTCGAACGAGGTGAAGCTGCGCGCGTTGCCGATGTGGACGTAGCTGTAGACCGTCGGCCCACACACGTAGATGCCGAGCTTTCCGGGGCGCAGGGGCTGCAGCACCTCCTTCTGGTTGGTCATCGTGTTGTAGACACGGATCGAACCGGGAGTTGCCATAGGGGCGCGGAGTGTACGACCCCTGACGCAGCCCACCTTGTCTTTGATGCGGTCAGATCGGATGGTCGCCCGGCGGATCCGACCGAAAGCAGGTCGGTGGGCTCTCAACTTCCAAGGATCTGGCGATCCAAGCCTGCGGAACCCTGAAACATTTTGGGTTTTGATCGGGTAGTGTGGTGGTCATCGGTTTGCTTCGGAGTTTCCGCAATGCCTTCGAATCCCAAGCGCAGTCCCCCTCGGAAGGGAGAGCTCCCCTTCGACGATGCCGAGATTCTCCAGGCTGACGATCCGCGCCCCCAGCGCGTTCCGCAGTACCCTGCCACCAGTGCGAGGCGCGCTTTGAAGAAGGTCGAAGAACACATTCCGACCTCGGTGTTCGACACCGAGCAGCACGACCAGGAGCTGCGCGCCACCTACGGCTCGCGCGAGGCGCAGAAGCCGGCGTTCCTCTACGTCGAGCGGGGGCCGGGCGCCGGGCAGCTGGTGGAGCTCAAGCCGGGGCCGCTGGTGATCGGCCGGGCGTCGGTCTCCGATCTTCGCCTGCAGCACCCGTCGATCTCCCGCCGCCACGCGCAGTTCAAGCGCATCGGCGAGCAGTTCTTCGTCAAGGACCTCGGCAGCCAGAACGGCACCTTCGTCAACAAGAACAAGATCGAGACCGAGATCGAGGTGTTCCCCGGAGATCTGATCGCGATGGGCAACGCGCTGCTGAAGCTGCGCGGGCCGCTGACCAAGGGCGAGGCGTTGCCCGCGCCGTCCAGGAACAAGCAGGTCTCGGCCAAGAAGGCCGCGATGAAGACGTCGATCGGCTACCCGGCCACCCACGCCAACCCGGTGCCGTCGAAGAAGTCGAGCAGCATGGTGAAGGTGGCGATCTTCGCCGGCGCGATGGGCTTCGGCCTCGCCGGGGTGCTCGCGTTCGCGCTGGTGCAGGGCGTGGGCACCAAGGCGCCTTCCAAGGTCGGCGCCCGGGGGGCTGCGAAGGCGGCCGAGCCCGAGATCGACATCGCGGTCGACGACGTGAAGGTTCAGCAGAACAAGAAGGTCGACGAGGCGATCTCGAAGCGGATGCAGGAGAAGCAGGCCGCCACGGCCGCGATCGCCGCCGAGAAGAAGGCCGCCGAGAAGGACTCCGAGCCGGCCGAGGCCGCGCCCGCCGAAGACCGCCGGCCCAGGCCGATCGTGGCCAGGGCCACCTCGCCCTCGAAGAAGGCCGCCGAGGAGGACGACAGCGAGGAAGCGGCTGCCCCGAAGGCCGCCTCGCCGAGCGCGAAGAAGGCGGCGATCCTCGCCCCCTACGAGAAGGGCAACGCCGAGGGCTCGCTCGAGGCGGCGAAGAAGGCCAACGATCGCGAGCTCACCACCAAGCTGACCGAGTTCATCTCGGTCTACGAAGCCGCCGACAACGCGGTCAACTCGAACAACGGCGGAGCGGCGATCAAGAACTTCGAGAAGGCGCTCAAGCTCGACGAGCAGCTCTCGAGCGGCTGGGGCGTCTACGGCGGCAAGATCCGCAAGCAGCTCGCGAACCTCTACACCCTGGTCGGGCTGCAGCACGTGAAGAACGACGCCACCGACAACGCGAAGATCGCCTTCCAGGCGGCGCTCAAGAACGACCCCGAGAACGAGCGGGCCAAGGCGCAGCTGGCCAGGCTCGGCGGCACGGCAAAGGCGGACGAAGAGGAAGAAGAGAAGCCGGTGGCGAAGAAGAAGGCCGCGGCGCCGGCGAAGAAGACGGCGGCCGAGCCCAAGTCGCGCAGCCAGGCGATCGACGACGCGTTCGGCGACTGAGTGCCGCGCCGGATCCGGCTCAGGCCGGCTTGCGCGCCGCGACCATCGCGAGCACGCCGCGCACCAACAGCCAGGCGTTGACCAGCGCGAAGCCGACCACCAGCCCGAACCAGCCGATCGCGGCGAAGTCCCCGCCGGGGCGGGCCCCCTCGACCAGCAGCCACTTCGGCTTCAGCTCTCCGAAGCTCTCGTGCTTGGCGAAGGCGTCCTCCCAGCGGCTGGCGGCGGCGCGCGACAGCAGCCGGCCGCTGGCGGTGAACGAGCGCTGATCCGGAGGAGGAGGCGTCGTCCCCGGCTTCCACTCCTCGGTCGGCAGCGCGTTGCGCTTCACCAGCAGGGGCGTGTTCTGAACGCCGATCACCACGAAGTGCTGCTCGCCCTCCACCCCGTACGCGCCGCGGATCGTCGGCGCCCCGTGCAGCTGGGCGTAGCGGTTGTTGACGGCCAGGTCGAACTGGTACGCGCCCTCGACCCCGAGCGAGATCGGCTCCCGCCCCGAGAAGAAGTAGGCCACCTCCTCGTGCTGAAGCCAGATCACCCAGCCGGCAATCACCAGCGCCAGGGCGGCGACCGGCGGCATCACCCCGACCGAAGCCCGCCGCGCCAGCCTCGTCTCGAGCTGGGCGATGCGGCGCGATCGCTCTTCGGTGTCTGGCTCGCTCATTGGAAATGAAAACGCCCCGGCCGCTTCATAGCGAGTCCGGGGCGCCGAGACGAAAGCGTTTGAAGGATCAGGCGATCGTGAAGATCTTCTTCAGATCGTTCTCGATGTCCTCTTCGCTGACTTCCTTCGCCAGCGACAGCTCCTTGATCAGCAGGCTGCGGGCGGTGTCGAGCATCTTGCGCTCGCCGAACGACAGGTCCTTGTCGCCCTTGAGCAGGTAGAGATCGCGCAGCACTTCGGCGATTTCGAACACGCTGCCGGTCTTGATCTTCTCCATGTACTCCCGGTAGCGCCGGTTCCAGGTGGTGGAGTCGACCGAGATGTCCTTCTCTTTCAGGATTGCGTAAACCTGCTTCACGTCTTCTTCCGAGATGATCTCGCGCAGACCGACCGAGCCGACCTTGTTGATCGGGATCATGATCCGCATCCCGTTCTCGAGAATCCTAAGCACGTAGAAGGACTGGCGTTGGCCAGCGACCTCGGTGTGCTCGATTCCCATCACTTCGCCTACGCCCTGGCCGGGATAAACAGCCTTGTCGCCCGTCTTGAAGCTGGTTTGCACTCGGTCACTTCCTCCGCTCGTTGAATTCTCGTCGCTCATACCACACCCCAGACTTGACCACCACTGACCACACCCGCTAGCCTCACGTAGGTCTGTTGTAACGGCGGGCGGGTTGGGGGGTGGGGCATGGGCCGTTCTTCTGTAGTTACGTGGGCTTCCATTGGCGATCGGCCAATGGTCTTTCCGGTTCTCTGCTTCGTGGCGGGGGCGGCGCTGGGACCTTCAACCGAAGGCTCCGGATGGCCATTCCTGACGGGCGCGCTGGCGCTGCTGCTCTTCTCCTGGCGATGGCCCGGGGTGGGCCGGTGGTTGGCGTTGCTGGGGGGAATGCTGCTGGGAGGCCTGGCTCTCTCGACGTTCGAGGCCCGGATCTCGGTTCCCCCGGTCGGCAAGGAAGCCCAGCTCGAAGGCGAGGTGGAGCAGGTCGACGGCAACCGGCTCACCCTGCGGCTGAGCGCGCTCGATCGCGGGCCCGCCCGCGGGCGGGTGCTGCTGCACGTCGAGGGGCCGCTGACGGTGCTGGCGGGGCAGCGGGTGATGGCGAGCGCCCGGCTCAAGTCGCTCGAGTACCTCGCCTCGAA
>JAGSPQ010001024.1 GCA_018262385.1 Myxococcaceae bacterium
CATCTCGGGGGTGTTCCTCTCGGTGGTGCTGCTGGGGATCGTCAACGCGATGCTGATGAGCGTGCTCGAGCGGACCCGCGAGATCGGCACCATGCTCGCGGTCGGCATGCGGCGTCGGAAGATCGTCGGGCTCTTCCTCGCCGAGGGGCTGGTGATCGGCTTGATCGGCGGACTGCTCGGGGTGGCGATCGGCCTGCTCGTGGTGACCTGGCTCCATCACGTCGGCCTGCCACTGCCCGCTCCGGGGGCGACGGCGCCGTCGATCATCCGGCCCTTCGTCAGCAACCGGTTCTTGATCAGCGCCGCGATCGGAACTCCGCTCGGCGCAGCGTTGGCCTCGCTCTGGCCTGCCTGGCGCGCGTCGCGCCTTCGCCCGGTGGAGGCGCTGCAATCCGCATGAGCCGCCTGCCCAGACTCGCCGCCCGCAACGTCGGGCGGAACCGCCGCCGCAGCCTGATCACCGGGCTGGCGATCATCGTCTGCGTCGGGATGGTCGTCCTGGTCAAAGGCTTCATCGACGGCGTCCGCTACCTGATGGTCGCCGACGTGGTCGAGGGGCGGGCCGGCGCGCTCCAGGTCCACCAGAAGGGCTTCGTCGACAACATCGAGGCGGTGCCGACCCGGATGAACATCCCCTACACCCCCGAGCTGGTGGCGAAGATGAAGGCGGTGCCGGGCGTCGCCGGGGTGACCGGGCGGCTGATGTTCAACGGCCTGATCGGCAACGGGGTCACCCAGACGATGTTCATCGGGCGCGGGCTGGACCTCGAGCACGAAGAGGAGGCCTGCCCCCGGTCGAAGGCGTCGGTGAAGCCCGGGGGCGCTCCGCTGCTGCCCGGCGACACGACCCACGTGCTGGTCGGCTACGAGCTGGGCGAGAGCTTCGCGGTCGCGCTCGGCAAGACGGTCAACGTCCAGAGCAACAGCCCCACCGGCCGCAGCAACTCGATGGACCTGACGGTGAAGGGCTTCTCGAGCTCGAGCTTCCCGTTCGAGAACAAGCGGGTGATCACCGTGCCGCTGGCGACTGCCCAGTCGCTGCTCGGGCTGCAGGGCCGGGTCACCGAGTACGCGATCCGGGTCGACGATCTCGAGCAACTCGAAGAGGTTCGCCGCGGGCTGCAGGCCGCGCTCGGCCCCGAGTACGAGGTGCACACCTGGCAGGAGCTCAACACCTTCGTCCGCGACCTGATCAACCGGCAGGACTTCATCATGGGCGCGATCGCCTTCGTCCTCTTCGTGATCGCGCTGACGGTGATCGGCAACACGATGCTGATGAGCGTCTTCGAGCGGGTGCGGGAGATCGGCACCCTGCTGGCGGTGGGGGTCCGGCGGGTCCAGGTGCTGCAGCTGTTCGTGCTCGAGGCGGCGCTGCTGGGGATGTTCGGCGGCCTCGCCGGGGCGGCGGTCGGCCAGCTCGCCCTGCGGATCATCGCGTCGATCGGAATTCCCCTCGAGCTGCCCGGCACGTCCTCGGTCGCGATGCTGCGGCCCTACACCGGCTGGGGCTACACCGGGCTCGCGGTGGCGGTGGCAGTGATCGGCGCGCTGATCGCCTCGGCGCTGCCCGCCCGCCGCGCGTCCCGGCTCAACCCTGTCGAGGCGCTGCGCAATGGCTGACCTTCCGCGACGAACCAAGAACCCGGAGAAGACGATGAGACTGCTGGCCCTGCTGACGATGTGCCTCGCGCTGCCCGCCCTCGCGGCGGACCCGACGGTCGAGGAGCTGCTGAAGAAGTACGACGCGATCATGGGTCCGGAGAGCTTCGAGACCGAGACGACGATGAGCGCGACCCGGGAAGACGGCAGCGTCCGGACCTACGAGATGAAGTTCCTCAAGAAGGACGCCGACAAATTCCGGGTCTGGTTCGGCGCGCCCGCCTCGGTGAAGGGCCAGGAGATGCTGCGCAACGGCGAGAGCCTGTGGGTCTACCTGCCCAACCTCAAGCGGGCGACCCGGATCGCCAGCCGCGACAACTTCCAGGGCGGCGACTTCAACAACGCCGACGTGCTGCGGGTGAACTACGCCGCCGACTACACCGGGACGCTCGTCGCTTCCGACCTGCCCGAGACCTGGCTGCTGCAGCTGAAGGCGAAGAACCCCGACACCTCGTACGACGCGATCAAGCTCTACATCCGCAAGTCCGATCTCCAGCCGGTGCGCGGCCAGTACTTCGGCACCAGCGGGCAGATGATCCGCTCGGCCGAGTTCAGCGACCACAAGGAGTTCGAGAAGGGCTACACCCGCCCGGCCAGAGTGGTGATGAAGAACGAGCTGGTCAAGGCCCGCAAGTCGGAGATGGTGATGAAGTCCGTCAAGCTCAACGTCTCGCCGCCGGCACAGCGGTTCACTTTGCGGCGCTGCTCGCGCTGACCGCGCAGGGGCAGGAGGCGCCCGACGCCGGAGTCGGCCTCGAGACTCCGGAGCCGCCGCCCGCGGCCGTCGCGCCGCCGGCCGACTCCGAGCCGGTGCCCGCAATCACCCCCGAGCCGGAGCCGAAGCCGGACCCCGAGCCCGATGCCGCCCCGCCCTTTCTCCACCGGGTCGAGGCCAACGGCTACCTGATGCTGCGCGGCGGCTTCACCCGGGCGAGGGTGAACGGGCTGATCCCCACCGAGGATCAGCCGCAGTTCACCGGCGTGGCCGAGCTCAACGGTCAGCTGAAGGTCAGCTTCCTCGAGCGCAGCTTCGCCTACGCCGACCTGTCGCTGATCGGGCAGGCGGCGGGGAACTTTCGCGGCTACGACCTGACGAACGAGGTGGAGACGATCGTCCCCGACCATGACGTGCCCGCCAACCGGTCGACGATTTCGATCAACGAGCTCTACGCGCTGCACGAGTTTCTGCCCGAGCTCAACCTGCTGCTCGGCAAGAAGCGCATCGTCTGGGGCAGCGGGCAGGCCTTCAACCCGACCGACCTGCTCAACGTCCGCAAGGATCCGACCGACCCGACCAACCAGCGCGCGGGGGCGTGGCTGGCGCGGGTCGAGGTCCCGCTCGAGACGCTGGTCTTCAGCGCCATCTTCGCGCCGCTGCTGCTCAAGCAGGTCAACGGCATGCCGCAGCAGTTCCTGATCTGGCCCGCCTGGGACCAGAAGGACACCGACGCACACTACCTGGCCGCCTTCCGCGCCTACGCGCTGGTCGCGGACGCCGACGTGAACCTGATGTTCATGTTCAGCAACCTCTACGGAGACTCGTTCACCAACAAGTTCCGCTTCGGCGGCAGCTTCAGCCGCTACTTCTTCACCGACTACGAGCTGCACACCGAGTTCCTCATCCAGTCGGGCACCAACCGCGACTACTTCGTCCCGGAGTGCGTCGCCAGCCGCGAGGTGGCGCTCGCCTGCGGCACCGCCGGCAAGCCGTTCCTCACCAAGTCGCGGCTCGATGACAGCGCGCTCTACCCGAAGCTGCTGGTCGGCACCCGGCGGCAGTTCGGTGACGAGTCGCTGCTGTCGATCGAGTACCTCTACCAGGCCGACGGCTACACCCGCGCCCAGTTCCAGGATCTGGTCAACGCGCTCGACTTCTCGCAGCAGGCGCGGGCGCTGGGGGTGCCGGCCAATCGGCTGCCCAACCTCAACCCCACCGCCACCGCCGACGGCAATCCCCAGAACTTCAACTTCGTGCCGCTGGTGCAGCACTACCTGTTCGTCACCTACAACAAGTCGCGGATCTTCGACGACTTCACCGCCCAGCTGGTCACCATCATCAACCTCCAGGATCTCTCGACCGTCTGGACCCCGTCGCTCTCCTGGAGCACCACCGACTGGCTCACCCTCTCGGCGGTGGGCTTGATTCCGGTGCGGGGCCTCGACTCGCTGGCGGCGAAGAAGATCGGCACCGAGCAGTACATCACCGAATACTCGAACCTGCCGTTGCAGTACCGCGTCCTGCTCGAGGCACGCGTCTTCTACTGAAGGGCTCCCCATGAACCTCGTCGATCTGAAGGGCATCAAGAAGACCTACCTGCTGGGCCAGACCAAGGTCCCCGCGCTCTCGGGGGTCGACCTCTCGATTCAGCGAGGCGAGTTCACCGTCGTCACCGGCCCCTCGGGCAGCGGGAAGACCACCCTGCTCAACATCATCGGCTGCCTCGATCGCGCAACCGAGGGCACCTACGTGCTCGACGGCGTCGACGTCAGCAACCGCGACTTCGACGATCTGGCCGAGGTGCGAAACCAGAAGATCGGCTTCATCTTCCAGAGCTTCAACCTCATCCCGGTGCTCGACGTGGCCG
>JAGSPQ010000205.1 GCA_018262385.1 Myxococcaceae bacterium
CGGGCGCGGGCACCGGCGCGGCGATCGCCTCGTACAGCCCGGGCCTGGAGAAGGCGGTCGACTTCGGCTGGTGGGCGGTGATCTGCAAGGTGCTGCTGACGGTGCTGAAGTTCTTCCACGGAATCTTCGGCAACTGGGGGGTGGCGATCATCATGCTGACCGTCGGGGTGAAGGTGCTGCTGCTGCCGCTGACCCACAAGGCGATGGTCAGCGCGGAGTCGATGAAGAAGCTGCAGCCCCAGATGGAGGCGATGAAGAAGAAGTTCCCCGACGACAAAGAGCGGCAGAACGTCGAGATGATGAAGATGTACCAGGAGCAGAAGGTCAACCCGCTCGGAGGCTGTCTGCCGCTGCTGCTGCAGCTGCCGGTGTGGGCGGCGCTCTTCACCACCCTGCGCACCAGCTACGAGCTGTACAGCGAGCCGTTCTTCGGACCGGTGTGGACGGACCTCACCTACAAGGATCCGACCTACATGCTGCCGCTGGCGCTGGGGGTGACGATGATCATCACCCAGCGGCTGCAGCCGCAGATGATGGATGCGACCCAGGCGAAGATCATGACCTGGTTCATGCCGATCTTCTTCACCGCGATCATGATGAACTACCCGGCGGGTCTCGCCCTCTACATCTTCACCAACAACCTGCTGTCGATCGGCCAGCAGGCGGCGCTCAAGCGGTACCTGGCGAGGAAGGGCGACTCGTCCGGCGGCGGATCGCCGCGCCCCGCTCCATCGGACAAGCCGGACAAACCAGACAAGACGAAGAAGTTGCAGCCGGCCACCAAGGCCTGAAGTGGTTCCGGCCTCGGGGCTGGCAAGAGGGGTGGTTGTGGAAAAGCAACAGCAGGTCGAAAAGCTGCTCGGGGACATCCTCACGCTGATGCAGTTTCCAGCGCGACTCGATTTCAAGGACGCCGCCGATGGGAGCCTCGCCGTCGCGATGCACTTTCTCGGCGAGGTCCCGCAGGGGATTACTGCGGGGAAGAAGAGCTATCTGGTGGACTCACTCCAATTTCTGCTGAACAAATGCATCAACCGCCCGAACACCGAGCGCCGCTGGGTGACGCTCGGCGTCGGTGGTTTTCCGGAGCCCCGCGGATCCCGGCCGCCGGCGCCCGTCGCCGCGGTGGGCGCCGCCCCGAGTGCGCCGGGTGCCGCCCCGGCCCGGGCGTCGGCTCCCGCTGCCGCTCCGGCTCGGGCGTCTGCTCCGGCTCCGGCCGCCTCCGCGGGAGCAGGCGGGAACCATCGTCCGGCCCGGCCTCCTCCTGCCGCCCGGGCTGATCCGAAGGGTGGCTCGCAGCGGTCAGCGCGTCCGCCCGAGGTCGATGAGTCGAAGCTCGAGGTGACGCCGGATCCGCTGGTGGCGGCGTTGGGGAAGGCGCTCGCCGAGAAGTCGGCGAAGCTGGGGCGCTGCTACGCGGTGGCGATGATCTCCACCGAGGATCGCGCCCGAATGCTCCAGGCGGCGAAGCAGGTTCCGGGAATGACGGCGCGGGTGGAAGGCGAGAGTCACTTTCGCCGGCTGGCGTTCATTCCGCAGAAGCCGAGCGCGATGCCGAAGCGGCACGCGATGGCGGTGTACCCGGACGACGAAGAAGAGGGAGACTGAGAGCCGTGGGAAAGGCGAAGTCGCTCAAAGACAAGCTGTGGGGCGCGGCGGTGCTGAAGACCAGCTTCGCCTTGCGCGACGGGCTCGAGTCGACTGCCTTTCGCAGCATCTATCCCGGCGTGCTGCGGGACCTCGGCGTGGAAGACGCGGCGGTCGACGCGTACATCGCCGCCAACCGCGAGGCCGTGGAGAAGGCGGCGCGGGGCAGCGTCGGCGACACCGGCGAGTAGCGCGGGGGCTGGTTGAGCACCATCGCCGCAATCGCGACCGGGCCGGCCCGCGGCGGAATCGGGGTGCTGCGCATCAGCGGGCCGCTGGCGATCGAAGCTGCGCGGCGGGTCGTGCCGGGCCTGGCACCCTCTCCTGCTGCGCGGCATGCGTACTTTCTTCCGTTCACCGATGGTGCGGGCGCAGTGGTCGACGAAGGGGTGGCGCTCTACTTCCAGGCGCCGGCGTCGTTCACCGGCGAAGACGTGGTCGAGCTTCACGCGCATGGCGCTCCGCGGTTGCTGCAGCTGTTGCTGGAGGCGGTGACCGCGTTGGCCGGAGTGCGAATCGCCGAGCCGGGAGAGTTCACCCGTCGCGCCTTCCTCAACGGGCGGATTGATCTCACCCGCGCCGAGGCGGTGGCGGACTTGATCGCCGCGGATTCCGAGGCCGCGGTGCGGGCCGCTGCGGCCCAGCTGGCCGGCGCGCTGTCCGAGCAGCTGCGCGCGGTGCGGACGCCGTTGGTCGCGCTCCACGCGGATCTCGAGGCGGCGCTCGACTTCCCGGAAGAGTCGGAAGGAAGCGAGGTCGAGACCGCGGCCCGGCTCGGCGTGGCGCTCGAGGCGCTGAGCTCGCTTCGGGATCGCGGGCGCCGGGGCTCGCTCATCCGCCGCGGCGTGCAGGTGGTGCTCTACGGCCCGGTGAACTCGGGCAAGTCGACCCTCTTCAATCGCCTCGTTGGCAGCGAGCGCGCGCTGGTCGACGAGACTCCCGGGACCACGCGCGACGCACTCGAGGCACGCCTGGAGTGGGACGGGCTGCAGGTGACCCTGGTCGACACTGCCGGTCTGCGCGCGTCCCCCGAGCGGCTCGAGGCGCGCGGGATCGAGCGGACCCGCCAGGCGCTCGAGGGCTCGGACCTGGCGGTGTTGCTGTGGCCTCCCGACAGCACGGGCGTCGACCTCGCCCAGTGGCGGCGCGAGGCTTCCGACGCGAGGCGAATCGAGGTTCAGGGGAAGGCGGATCTGCGGCCTGCGCCGGCTGGAGCGCTCGGGGTCAGCGGGCAGACGGGCGCGGGGGTGGAGGCGCTGCGCGCTCGGATTCTCGAGGCGGTCGGCTACCAGCGCGCCGAGGCGGTCGCGCTCTCGTCGGCACGGCACCTGGAGGCGATCGATCGCGCGGTCGAGGCGCTCGAGCGCGCGGTGGCCGCGCAGAAGGAGAGCACGCTGGAGGTGGTCGCCGGAGAAACGGCCGCCGCCCTTCGCCTGCTCGCAGAAATCACCGGCGAGGATGCCCGCACCGAGTTGCTCGACGCGATCTTCGAACGGTTCTGCATCGGCAAATAGGATCTGGGCGGGTGGCTTTGAATGTCCACAGAACAGCCGACTGGTGTGGCGGCGGAAGTTGCGCCGGTCGAAATAGTCCACAGAAAAGCAGCGGCCAGGCCGGCCCCCGGGGCGGTTCGGCGGGCCACGTCGCCCGTGTCGAGGCGTGGTGCGTTTCAGGAACGGCCCGACGGTTCTTGTCGCGCAGCCCGAGCAGGGTCCTCGTGCTCGGTGCCTGAAGCCGGTCGCGTCGGGGGGGGCAGCGGTCGTGACTGCGCGCCGGCGGTGGGTGCCGCCCTGCCCCACTGGAGCGCGCTGCGCGGCTTTCGGTCGAGAGCAGGTATTCACTCCGACTCGGCTGCGGTAAACGAACGCGGTGCAGTCGTTCGACGTCATCGTCATCGGGCTCGGTCACGCGGGATGCGAGGCGGCGCTGGCGTGCGCGCGCGTCGGGCTCAAGACCGCGGGAGTGACGCTGCGGGCCGATCGCGCCGCGGTGATGAGCTGCAACCCGGCGATCGGCGGCACCGCGAAAGGTCACCTCGTCCGCGAGCTCGACGCGCTGGGCGGGCAGATGGCGCGGGCCGCGGACCAGGCGGGCACCCACTTCGTCACCCTCAATGCTTCGAAGGGCCCGGCGGTGCGCGCGACCCGGGTGCTGTGCGATCGCGACGCCTACGCGCGGACGATGCAGGCCAGCCTGGCCGCCGAGCCCCAGCTCTGCGTGATCGAGGGCGAGGTCCGGGTGCTCCACGTGGAACACGGCCGCGTTCGCGGAGTGGAGCTCGCCGACGGGCGCCAGCTGGTGGCTCCGGCGGTGGTGGTGACCACCGGCACCTTCCTCCAGGCGTTGATGCACCTCGGGCCGGTGAAGGAGGTCGGTGGGCGGTTGGGCGATGCTGCCGCCACCGGACTGTCTGATTCGCTCCGCGGGCTCGGCTTCGTGCTGGCCCGGTTCAAGACCGGCACCCCGGCCCGGCTCAAGCGGAGCACGATCGACTTCAGCCGCTGCGAGCGGCAGCCTTCGGACCCGGCTCCGCGACCGTTCTCCCTCCGCACCCCGGCTGCCCCCTTCCCGCTGCAGCCGCTGCTGGACTGCTGGGTGACCCACACCCAGGCGTCCACCCACGAGGTGCTCCGGAGCAACCTGCACCGCTCGCCGCTCTACCGGGGCGACATCGTGGGCCGGGGTCCTCGCTACTGTCCGAGCGTGGAGGACAAGGTGGTGCGGTTCGCGAGCAAGGTGCGGCACACGGTGTTTCTCGAGCCGGAGGGGCCCTCCTCCGACCTGGTCTACCCGGCCGGCCTGTCGACCAGTCTCCCCGCCGAGGTGCAGCTGCAGTTCCTGCGGACCATTCCCGGGCTGGAGGCGGTGGAGGTCGAGCGCTTCGGCTACGCGGTCGAGTACGACTTCGCTCCGCCCACCCAGCTGCGGCCGACCCTGGAGACCCGGGCGGTCGGCGGGCTGTTCTTCGCCGGTCAGCTGAACGGGACGTCGGGGTACGAGGAGGCCGCCTTTCAGGGCCTGGTGGCGGGGATCAACGCCGGGCTGCAGGTGCGCGGTCAGCCGGCCCTGGTCCTGGGTCGGGAGGAGGCCCACGGGGCGGTGCTGCTCGACGAGCTGGTGACCCACGGGGTCGATGAGCCGTTTCGGATGTTCACCTCCCGGAGCGAGCATCGGCTGAAGCTGCGGGAAGGCAATGCCGCGCTGCGGCTGAGCGCCCATGGTCATCGGGTGGGGTTGGTGGCCGCGGACGAGCTGGCCCGGGTCGAGGGATGGCGGCAGGCGATCGATGGCGAGATCCAGCGGCTGGGGAGCCAGCGGCTGCTGACCGCGCTCAAGCGGCCCGAGGTCACCTACGACAGCCTGGTTGCAGCCGACCCGGCCCGGCCGGACTTGCCGCGCTGCGTCCAGGAGGAGGTCGAGGTGGAGGTGAAGTACGCCGGGTACATCGCGATGGCGGATGCCTCGCTGGCCCGGTCCCACACCGGGTTCGACCACTGGAGCATCCCTGACGCGTTGCGGTGGGAGGAGGTCCCCGGCCTGTCCTCCGAGGCCCGGGAACGGCTCGCCCGAGGCAAGCCCGGCTCCATCGGCCATGCCCGCCGGCTGCTGGGGCTGAATCCTTCGGCCATCGGGTTGGTGCTGGTGCACCTCAAGCGGCTGCGCCAGGGAGCGCCTGGTTCCACGTGAAACAACAGCCTGTGGAAAACGTGTTCGTAACTTCGAGATCGCCCCAAGGTCATGAAACCGGGACCGCTTTGGGAGGGAGGTCCTGTGGATAAAGCGGCGCAGTTGGCGTTCACGGAAGGGGCCTCCCGGCTGGGTCTGAACCTCGGATCCGAGGTGTTTCCGGCGCTCGAAATCTGGGCCGACGAGCTGCTGAAGTGGAACGCGCGGGTCAACCTCACCGCCATCACCCAGCCCCTGGAAGTGGTCGAGAAGCACCTGCTCGATTCGCTTGCGGTGTTGCCGGAGGTAGCAGGCGCTACCACCTTGTTGGACCTTGGCGCGGGCGCTGGGCTGCCCGGCATTCCGTTGGCGGTGGCGCTGCCCGGCTTGTCGGTGACGATGGTGGATGCGGTGAACAAGAAGGTCGCATTCCTCAAGCATGTGATCGTCAAGCTCGGTCTGACCGGCCGGGCTCGGGCGGTTCATCTGCGGGCCGCCGGTACACCTGCAGCGGAGAATTTGAGCCGGGCGGAGGTGGTGATCGCGCGGGCGTTGATGGACCTCGAGCAGTGGGTACCGTTCGCCCTGCCCTACCTGGCGGACGGCGGCCGGCTGGTTGCGATGCTGGCCCGCCCGCCTGCCGAATCGAAGCTCGAGCAACTCGCGCGCACCCATGGGTTGCGGCTCATTTCGCTGCGAGCCTTCACCCTGCCCGCTTCGGGCGATCCACGTTCCGTCGCCGTGTTTCAGTCCGGCAGCTGACCGGGTTCCACGTGAAACATCTGCGCGCTTGAGTCGCGGGGCGGCAGGTCCTGCGCTCGCCGACGGGCTTCGGTCTGGCGGAGGACCCCGCCGACTCGACTCTCGATCGGCGCGCGTGAACGCCTGGAGCGGAGGTGCCGGGGCGCTGCTCCCTCAGCCGGCCGAGTGAAGCGTTTCTTGCGCCTAACCCGAGCCTCCGACCCGGAGCGAGCCGGATTGCCAGCGCTCCGGTGGGGCTTGATGCGATCCGCAGTGGAGGAGCATGCGAGGGGTGGTGATCGGAGGCGGGCGGCGGTGTGGGGCCGAACGAGACGCGGCGTCGCTCGAATCGAGCCCGGTGCCGGGAGCGAGGCGCTGCCCTTGGCGCGCTGCTGGCTCGCGCGCGTGCTGGAACTCGGCGTCTCGATGGCGCGAGGGAGGCGCCGCGAGCGCGGAGCCGAAGCGCGGAGCTGAAGCGCGGTGCCGAGCGCGGAGCTGAAGCGCGGAGCCGAAGCGCGGAGCTGAAGCGCGGAGCT
>JAGSPQ010000206.1 GCA_018262385.1 Myxococcaceae bacterium
CCGACCAGATCAGCGCCGGGGTCCGCACCCACGGGTGGCCCTTGTAGATCGCCCACGCCATCACGAAGTGCAGCGGGGCGAAGACGTAGGACGCGAAGAAGCAGGCGACCCGCACGAACACCGGCGCGTGGAGCACCAGCGGGTCGGTGTGCAGCGCGTAGTACTTGTAGATCAGCCGGCTCATGAACCACGCCGAGTCCGGGCTGGGCGGGCCGATCGCCGGGGTCGAGTCGCCGAAGGTCGAGGTCAGCCCGAAGTAGAAGAGGAAGACGACGAAGAACCAGTCCGCGGGCCGCTGCGCGATCGGCACCAGGGCGGCTTTTCCAGGCAGCTCGACTTTGGTCATGGGCGGCGGCCTCTAGCCCAGACGCATTATTTGCGTCCAGCAACGGTCCCTGGAACCTCGGGGGCAGGCCCCGCGTTCGAGTTGGTGATGATCCAGACCTGCCTCGCCGTCGTCGCCCTGGTCGCTGCGGCGGCCCCTTCCCTCCCCTCGGTCGAGCTCACCGGCTTCCCCTTCGTCAGGCAAAAGCCTGATTTCTGTGGAGAAGCCGACGTGGAGATGGCGCTGGGCCGGCTCGGCCACCGGGTGTCCCAGGACCAGGTCTTCGGCCTCACCGGAGTAGATCCGCTCGAAGGCCGTGGCGCCTGGACCAACGAGCTGGCGAAATCTTTGCGGGCGCTGGGGATCGAGCCGGGCAAGGTCTGGAACCGGATCGACCCGAAGCACGCCGCGGAGCAGACCGACGCCCAGTGGCGGGCGCTCCACGCCGACCTGGTCGCCGGCCAGCCGAGCATCGTCTGCATGCACTACTCGCAGGAGCCGCAGACCACCGAGCACTTCCGGTTGGTCACCGGCTACGACGCCCGCACCGACGAGGTGATCTACCAGGAGCCCGCGGAGGACGACGGCGCCAACCGGCGGATGAAGCGCGGGCTGTTCCTCGACTTGTGGACCTTCAAGCCGGCCGCCGATCGCTGGACGATGATCCGCTTCCAGCTCCCTGCGCCGGCGAGAGCTCCGGTGCTGGAGGCCGAGATCTCGCCCACCCGGGCCGAGGTCGCCCAGCACGTGATCGCGCTCAAGGAGTCGCTGCCGGCGCAGATGACCCTCGTCTGGGAGAAGCCGTTCCTGGTGGTGGGCAACGAGGGCCCGGCGCAGGTGAAAGAACGGGCGAAGAGCGTGGTGCGCTGGACCCGCGATCTGCTGCTGAAGGACTTCTTCGCCGAGGCCCCCCGCACCCTGCAGGAGGTGTGGATCCTCAAAGACCGGCCGACCTACGAGAAGTACTCGCGCGAGCTGTTCAAGACCAACCCCGAGACGCCCTACGGCTACTACCTCTCGGATCGCCGGGCGCTGGTGATGAACATCAAGCCCGGCTACGGGACGCTGACCCACGAGATGGTGCACCCGTTCATGCACCACGCGTGGGACGACGCCGAGCCCGGCTGGCTCAACGAGGGCGTCGCCTCGCTGTTCGAACGGCCGGCCGAGCGCGACGGCCACCTGGTGGGAAAGGTGAACTGGCGGCTGCCCGCGCTGCTCGAGGGCTTGAAGGACCAGCGGGTGCCGTCGTTCAAGGCGCTCGTTCATTTGAGCTCCAACGACTTCTACGAGGACCCCAGCGGCACCCACTACGCGGCGGCGCGCTACCTCTGCTACTGGTTGCAGGAGAAGGGCCTGCTGGCGAAGTTCGTCCGCCGCGCCACCGCGCTCAAGGACCAGGACCCCTCGGGCTGGAAGGCGCTGACCGAAGTGCTGGGGGCCGATCCCGAGTCCTTCCGGCCCGAGTGGGAGAAGTTCGTCAAAGCCCTCGCCCCCCGGGCCTGAGCCCAAAGGGCCAACTCCCCACAATCACTCGATTCCGCCACCCTCTTCGATCGCCACCAGGCCTCGGTGGTCCGCTTCGCGTGGCGGTTCGTCGGCAGCCAGGGGCGGGCCGAAGAGCTGGCGCAGGAGATCTTCCTCAAGCTCTACCGGAGCGCGAAGTCCTACCGGCCGAGCGCGAAGTTCAAGACCTTCCTCTTTCGCGTCGCCACCAACCACTGCCTCAACGAGGTGCGGCGCGGGGACTACCAGCGGATGGAGCCGTCGAAAGAAGAGCAGCACGACACCAGCGAGGCGGTCGGCCAGCGTCCGGACGACGCGCTGGAAGGAAAGCAGCTCGAGGCGGCGGTGGGAAAAGCGCTGCACGGGATGAGCGAGCGCGAGCGGGCCGCGTTCAGCATGTGCCGCTTCGAAGGAATGGCGTACCGCGAGATCGCCGACGCGCTCGATGCGTCGGAAGCAGCAGTGAAGAGCCTGATTCACCGCGCCACGCTGCAGGTGGTGAAGCAGGTCGAGGTGTTGAGAGCAGGGCTGTCGGCAACCGGGAGTGAAGCATGAGTGAACACCATCCAATCGAAGACGAGCTCACCGCCTACATCGACGGCGAGCTGTCGGAGCTCGACCTGCAGCGGGTCAAAGCGGCGATCGCCGCCGACCCGAAGCTCGCCGCGCTCGAGGCGCTGCTGCGCAGCACGATCACCGCGGTCGAGGCGCTGCCCTCGCCCCAGCCGTCGCAGGCGCTGCGGCGGGCGGTGCTCAACGGGCTCGACGCTCCGGCCAGCTTCCGCGAGCGGCTGCAGCAGTGGTTTCGCCCCTCGCGGCTGATGCCGGCGGTGGGGCTGGCCGCGGTCGCCGCGCTGGTGGCGGTGATCGCCCAGCAAGGCCGGCAGGCCGGCCCGCTGCACGAGGCCGAGGAAGAGCAGCTGTACGTCGCGCAGAACCTCGACGTGCTCGAGGACCTCGAGCTCGCCGGCCTCGAGAGCGCCGAGGATCTCGAGGTGATCGCCCAACTGGACTCGCTGGAGGCCACCCCATGATTCGTCTCGCCCTGCTTGCCCTGGTGCTGAGCGGCGCCGCCTCGGCTCAGACCGCCGAGGACCGCTTCAACGCGCTGCCCGAGGCGAAGAAGGAAGCGCTGCGCGAGCGGATGCGCAAGTTCAAGGCCCTGCCCCCCGAGGAGCAGCAGCGGATCAAGGCCAACCTCGACCGCTTCCGCAGCCTGCCCCCGGAAGAGAAGCAGCAGCTTCGGGAGAACGCCCGCCAGTTCAAGAGCCTCTCGGATCCCGAGCGCGCCGAGCTGCGCGAGCGGATGCGCGAGCTGAAGAAGATGGACCCCGACGAGCGCCGCGAGATGCGCCAGCGGATGCGCGGCTACCTGAAGGCCCACCCCGAGCAGCGCGAGCAGCTGCGGGACAACCTGCGCCGGTGGCGGCAGATGACCCGCGAGCAGCGCCAGGAGCTGCGCCAGCGGATGCGCGAGAGGCAGCGCCGGTGAGCTTCCTCGTCTTCTTCACCTTCCTCCTCCACGCCGATGGAGGGGTGCCCCTGCCGATCCCGCCCGCCCACGACGACGCCGAGGTGGTGCAGAACCTCGAGCTGCTCGAGCTGATGGACGAGACGAGCGAGTACGAGTTGTTGGAGGAGCTTTCGGTCGAGCGCTGATAAGCAGGGCGGGCAAATGGCGCTCATCGTCCGTCGAGTGAAGATCCAGGACATCCCCACCCTCGAGCAGTTCGAGGCCGACAACATGAAGCGCTTCCCCGCGCGCGCCGGCTGGATGGAGGCGTACCGGCGGGTGGTGGAGAAGTCGCTGTCGGAGGAACCGGAAGGGATCCTGGTCGCCGAGTACGAGGGCCGGCCGATCGGCTGCGCGGTGGTTCGCGCCCGCGAGCACCACCCGGTGACCGGGGTGAAGTACGGCCAGCTGATGACGCTCACCGTCGCCCACGGCTGGAAGGGCCAGGGGATCGACGTCCGCCTGCTGCGCGAGTCCGAGGCCTACCTGCGCAGCCGCGGCTGCGAGTCGATCGCGCTCACCCTGCCGGCCGACGCGGGCGAAGACGCCGACCTGTTCAAGACCTCGGGCTACCGGGTGCTCGGCTGGGAACTGGAGCGGGCGCTGAAGTAGTCAGTCGCCGTTCGCGCGGCGGCCGGAAGCGAACGAGACCAGCTTGAGCACGAACTCGTCGTTGCTCTTCACCGCCACCTTCCCGACGCCGGGCGCCCAGAAGTGGGTCAGCACGCCGCCCGAGGGCGAGGTCTCGAGCACCGCGAGGCACTTCTCGAACGTCCCCGCCGGCACCTCGACCGTCGCGTCGGTGGCGACCACCTCGAACACCGAAGGATCCTTGCCGTTGCGCTCGAGCGACGACGGCCCGGACCACTGCGAGCCGACGTGGATCGACGCGGGCAGCAGCACCACCTCGCCCACCCCGCTCAGCCGCTCGAGCCAGGCGCCTTCCTTCACCCGCCAGTTCCCGCCGGTGCTGCGCTTGCCCCAGCTGACCTGCACCCGCGCCTGCCAGTTCTCGATCGCGCTGACCTTCACGCTGACCTTGTCCTTGCCGGCCAGGTAGTTCCACGCACTGCCACTGCGCGCCGCGTAGTAGTCGCCGGCCGAGCGCGCGCCTTCGGACAGCGGGGAACCGGCGAGCAGCGCGAGGGCGAGCAGGGGCAGCATCTAGGGAAGCCGCAGTCGGACCCCGACTGACAGCTCGAACCGATCGTTGTTGATGAAGAGCGGGTTGTCGAAGAAATGCCTGCCCCCGATGGCGAGAAACCCGCCGACGAAGCGGAACGGGTGCCACTCGACTCCACCGCTGGCGCCGAGCCCGACGGCGACGGAAGAGCCGAAGATCATCGGCACCTCGGCCTCGACGAACGCCGAGAGGGCGGGGATCACCGGCACCACCAGCGCCGCGCGCGGGCTGAGCCCGAAGTCGGGAACCAGCCGCAGGTGGAGGCCGGCGCGGAAGTACTTCAGCTCGATCCCTCCGCCGATCTCCATCGCGCCGAAGACGCCCCGGGCCACCTCCATCAGCCCGCGCACCTCGCCGAACGGGTGCACCCCGCTGCCCTTCGCGTCCCCTGCCCCGGGCTCGGCGGGCAGCCCGGTCGCAGCGCTCGGCGCGCCCTGGGCCAGCACCAGGTAGGTGTCGCGGCGCGCGCGGGCCAGCACCGAGCTCTCGGCGGTGCCGCCCCCCGGCCACTTCACCTCGACCTTGTGGCGGCCGATCACCGTCTTCAGCTCGATCGGCGTCGGGCCCTGCTCTTTCCCGTCCAGCGAGACGATCGCGCCCGGCGGGGTCGAGCTCACCGACACCGTGCCCCGGGTCCGCGCCCGCAGCCCATCGAGCACCTTCACCACCGAGGGGTCGACCCGGGCCGGATCCAGCGACGCCTCGGGGTTGGCCTCCAGCGCGAGGGCGAACGCCTCCTCGGCCCGGCCGAAGTCCTGCTGGGCGGCGAAGCACTGGGCGCGCAGCAACTGGACCTTCTCGAGGTCCGCGCCTTCCCCCGCCGCCAGGTCCAACGCCTTGAGCGCGGCGCTGTAGTCGCCCTCGGCGAACGCCTTCTGGCCCTGCTCCAGCCGGGACAACCGGGCGGGCGCAGCAGCGAGGAGGCACAGACACAAGGGGCCGACGAGGGCGATCGTCATTGCGTGAGGTCGATTCGAACCACCGCCGCCTTGCCAGAGGCAACCCTTATTTCGCGCGACTGGGTCTTGAAGCCCGGCCGCTCGACCCGGACCAGGTACTTCCCGGTGGGCAGCTCGAGCAGCAGCGGGGTGCGGCCCTTCGACACCCCGTCGATCAACACCTGCGCCCAGTACGGCTCGCCTTTGTAGGCGGTGAGCACGTTGAGCTTCCCCTTCTTCGGAGCGCTCTTCACCCACGCGCGCCGCCCGGCATCGACGGTGGCGATCGCCAGCTCCTCTTCCTCGACCCCGGCGTCCACCTCCGGCTCGACCGGCTCGTCCGGCTCTCCGGCGTCTTCGATCGCCACCAGGGCGACCGCCTCGCCGGCGTCGGGAACCGGCGCCTCGGCCACCCCCGCATCGGCCACCGCCGGCAGCCCGGTCTGAATCGGCATCGGGGTCACCGCCGGATCCCACGGCCGCAGCACCGCGAGGGCGGCGATCGCCACCACCGCGAGGGCGAGGGCGAGGTACGGCCCGCGGCTCGGCTTCACCGAGGCTGAGAAGTCTTCCGCCTCTTCCGGCGGGGGCGCGACCGGCTCGGCGGGCTTCGCCACCGCCGCGGTGCCCGCTTCCTGGTAGGCCTGCTCGAGCGCGGCGACCAGCAGGGCTCCGGAAGAGAACCGCTCGTCGGCGCGCTTGGCGAGCGCCCGCTTCATCACCGCGGCGATCGGCCTGGCGATCCACGGCGCGCGATCGATCAGATCCGGCGGAGGCGAGTGCGCCTGCATCTGGATCAGCCGCAGCTCGGAGTCCGCCTCGAACGGGAGCGTCCCGGTGAGGCACTCGAAGATCACCACCGCCAGCGCGTAGAGATCGACCCGGTGGTCGACGTCCTTGCTGCCCAGCGCCTGCTCGGGCGCCATGTAGTGGGGGGTGCCCATCACCACCCCGGTGCGGGTGAGCGCCTCGTGGCCGCGCAGCGAGCGCAAGATTCCGAAGTCGAGGATCGTCGCGTGCCCGCCCGGCCCGACGAAGATGTTCCCCGCCTTCACGTCGCGGTGGATGAAGCCCAGGCCGTGGATGTAGTCGAGCCCCGCCGCCAGCTGCCGCAGCAGCTTCAGCGTCTCGTCGGCGGTCAGCCCCCCCTTCTGGCGCAGCAGCCCGGCGAGGGTGTCGCCGTCGAGCTTCTTCATCACGATGAAGGGCCGCTCGTCGGTGCGGCCGACGTCGTAGATCGGCACGATGTTCGGGTGGTCGAGCTTGGCGGTCAGCCGGGCCTCGCGCTCGAACCGCTCGACCACCTCGGCGTCGCCGACCAGGTTCTTCGCCAGCAGCTTCACCGCCACCTTGCGATCGAGCTCGAGGTCGGTGGCGAGGTAGACCGAGCCCATCCCTCCCTCGCCGATCTTCTGCTCGAGGCGGTAGCGGCCCGACAGCACGTCGTTGATCCGCACCCCCGCCACCGTCTTCTCGTTGCCGTCGTCGAGCACCTTTGGCTCGCGGATCCGGTTGCTCAGCGCGGTGCCCGGGCCCGAGGAATGAGGCAAGGAATCGCGGGCCGGTTGCGCGGCGCGAGCAGATTCTGCCGGGGGCTGGACACTGGGAGCCGAACCGGGGGGACTGTCCGGCGGGCTTCCCGAAGAGCTGTTGCTCAAGACAGTCGAACTTTAACAGGCGCTTGGGCTTAACTTGAGTTTCCGGTGAGCACCCCACCCCCAGACTCCACCCGCACGGTCGAGGTGCCTTCCCGGCGCTTTGGCAAGTACCAGATCCGATCTCGGGTCGGGGTGGGCGGAATGGCCGAGGTCTTCCTCGCCGAGGCGACCGACGAGAAAGGCGAGCAGATCAACGTCGCGCTGAAGCTGATGCGCAAGGGGATGAGCGAGGCCAACTTCCACGACGAGGCCGACCTGATGGGGCTGCTGGCCCACCCCAACCTCGTCCAGATGCTCGAGGTGGGCGAGGCGTTCTCCCGGCCGTACCTCGCGCTCGAGTTCCTGATCGGCGGCGATCTGCGCTCGGTGATGGACTCCCACCGCCAGCAGATGAAGGGCTTCCCAACCGCGATGGGAGTGCACGTCACCCTCGAGGTGCTCCGCGCGCTGGCCTACTTCCACCAGGCGAAGACCCGCAGCGGCGCCCCGCTCAACCTGATCCACTCGGACGTCAACCCGGCGAACGTCTTCTTCTCCGGCAACGGCGAGGTGAAGCTGGGGGACTTCGGGGTGGCGACCTCGAGCCGGGCGAACATCGGCCCCGGCGACGGCATCGCGGCGGGAAAGCTCTCCTACCTGTCGCCCGAGCAGACCCGGGGCGAGAAGCTCACCCCCGCTTCCGACCTCTGGTCGGTGGGAGTGATGCTCCACGAGCTGGCGGTCGGCTACCACCCGTTCCTCAAGGAAGGCGCGGACGAGGCGAAGGTGATGGCGGCGATCCGCAACGCCCGGGTGGTGATCCCCGACTACGTCGACAAGCCGCTGGCGGCGGTGCTGCAGCGGGCGCTCACCCCCGACCTGAAGCTGCGCTACCGCACCGCCGGAGAGTTCGCCGGCCCGCTGTTCGCCTACGCGCTCGACCAGAACCTCGGCCAGACCACCCGGGCGGTGCAGGAGTGGCTGGAGAGCGTGCTCGGGCTGCTGGCCTGACGCCTACCCGTAGACCAGGCCCAGCGCGCCGCCGAGCGCGGCGAGGATCTCCGCGTCGAGGAACGGCTTGCTGATGAAGCCGAACGCTCCGGCCGCCAGCGCGTCGGCGACGTTCGCTTCCCGCGAGCTGCCGCTGACGATGATCACCGCGATCGCCGCGCCCCAGCTCGCCC
>JAGSPQ010001025.1 GCA_018262385.1 Myxococcaceae bacterium
CTTTCTCTTTGCACCGGCGCCTCTGCCCAGGAGGTCGACGGCGGCGTTTCCGCCGATGACGAGAAGCTGTTGAAGGAAATCGAAGCGCAGGCCGCCGCCCCGGCCGTCCCCGCGCCGGCGAAGGCCGCGACCGGGGGGTTCTTCTCCAACCTCTTCAACCCCGCGATGTCGGTCAACGGCCTGTTGCTCGGCTCGGTCACCAGCCTCGACAACCCCCTGCCGGACCAGGTGCAGACGGGAGTTCGGCTCCAGGAGGTCGAGCTGCAGCTGGCCGCCAACGTCGATCCGTACCTGAGCGCGAACCTGATCCTGGCGATTCCGGACGGCGAAGGGATCGGGATCGAAGAGGGAATTGTCTCGCTGACGCCGCAGCCGTGGGGGTTTTCGTTTCGGGGCGGAAAGATCAAGGTCCCCTTCGGCCGGGAAAACACGCTGCACACCCACGCGCTGCCGTTCGTCGACAAGTCGCTGATCGGAACCGCGGTGTTCGGGGAAGAGGGGCTCAACGAGGTGGGGGGCGAGGTCAGCTACCTGCTCCCCCTGCCGTGGTACCTGCTGGCCACGGTGTCGGTGTTGGGGGGAGACAACGAGGTCGCCTTCCACTCTCCGAACGGGCGGGACCTCGCCGGCTTCGCCGGGCTCAAGAACGTCTTCGATCTCACCGACGACGCGACGCTCGAGGTGGGCGCGTCGTATGCGATCGGCAACAACGTCGATCGCCAGGTCTCTCAGGCGTTCGGCGGCCAGCTGGTCTTCAAGTGGAGGCCGGCGAGCGACGCGACCACCCACTCGGCGGTCGTCACCGTCGAGGCCCTCTATTCGCGGGTGCCCCGGCTCGACACTCCGCGCGGCCCCCAGACCGACGTCTACGGGCTCTACGCGTACGCGCAATGGCAGCTGGCCCAGCGGTGGTACGTCGGGGGGCGCTTCGAATTTCTGCAGCCTCCCGGCGTGGATCAGCCGAGGGACCTGCGCCAGTCGGCGATCCTGGTGTTCGTGCCGACCGAGTTCTCCGCGGTGCGGCTTCAGGGAAACGTCCGCGAGCCCGGCGGTGGGGGGGACCCGATCGTCGAGGGCTTCCTCCAGATCAACTTCACGCTGGGCGCCCATCCCGCTCACTCCTACTGACGGCGGAGAAACCCAATGAAAATCCAACCCACGCTCGTTGCCTTGTTGCTCTTCGCCACGCCCGCCTTCGCCCGGCTCAACGTGGTGACGACCACTCAGGACCCGGCCGCGATCACCCGCGCGATCGGAGGCGATCGGGTCAGCGTCAAAGCCCTGGCCAAGGGCTACCAGGACCCGCACTTCGTCGACCCCAAGCCGACGTTCATGGTCGACCTCAACCGCGCTGATCTCTTCGTGATGATCGGCCTCGAGCTCGAGACGGGGTACGCGTCGGCGCTGATCTCGGGATCCCACAACGACAAGCTCGCCAGCGGCCAGCCCGGCCACCTCGACCTCTCGCAGTTCATCGCTCCGCTCGAGGCGGTGCCCCTGGCCGACCGTGGCCAGGGCGACATTCACCCGGCGGGAAATCCGCACTACTGGTTGGACCCCGAGAACGGGCGGCTGATGGCACGCGCAATCGCCGCGCGGCTGTCGCAACTGGATCCCGAGGGGAAGGCCACCTACTCGGCCAACCTCGCCGCTTTCGAGAAGACGCTCAGCGCCAGAGAGCTCGAGTGGTCGAAGAAGCTCGCCAGGCTCGAGGGGCAGCCGATCATCACCTACCACCGCTCGTGGAGCTACTTCGCCAGCCGCTACAAGCTGGAGGTGGTGGGCTTCATCGAGCCCAAGCCCGGCATTCCCCCGACACCCGGCCACACGCTCGAGCTGATCAGGTTGGTGCAAGCCCGGGGCATCAAGCTGATCCTGATGGAGGGCTTCTACGACAAGCGATACCCCGAGCTGATCGCCTCGAAGACCGGGATCAAAGTGGCCGCGGTGCCCAACTCGGTGGGGGGCACCGAGCAGGTGACGACCTACTTCGAGCTGTTCGACGCGATCGTCACCGCGATCAGCGCCGCGGCCGGGACCTGACGCGTGAGCCTCGAACTCCAGATTCTGCTGCCGGCGTTTCTTGCCTGCCTGGTGCTGACCGGGTTCTTGAGCTACCTCGGGCTGCACGTCCTCGCGCGCGGGGTGATCTTCGTCGACATCGCGCTGGCGCAGATTGCCGCGCTGGGTACGGCGGTGGCGTCGCTGCGAGGCATCGAGCCGCGAACCACCGAGTCCTGGCTGTGGTCGCTGGGCTTCACGTTCGTCGGCGCGGGCCTCTTCGCGCTCACCCGTGGCCTGCGGCGTCGCGTGCCGCAGGAAGCCTTCATCGGCATCACCTACGCCGCGCACGACAGCTGGCAGGGGATCGCCTGGGATCTCGCGTTCTACATGTCGTTCGGCGTGGTGATCGCCAGCAGCGTGCAGATGGCGGGCGTGTTGTTGGTCTTCTCCTTCCTGATCGTCCCCGCCGTCTTCTCGGCGCTGTTCACCGGTCGGCTGGGGCTCCGGCTGGCGATCGCCTACCTCCTGGGCGCGGTGGTTTCCGCAGCGGGGTTGTGGTCGTCGTTCAAGTTCGACTTGCCCACCGGCGCTGCGGTGGTGGTCACCTTTGGCGTGGCGTTGCTGCTCGGAGCGATCGCTCGGACCGTGCTCTCGGCGAGGCAGCGGGCGCCTGCCCGAGCAGCGGTCAGAACGGCAGATCCTTGAGATCGGAGGCCGCGGGCTTGGGGGGCGGCGGCTTCGACGGCGGCGGCTTCGACGGGGGCGGCTTCGACCGCTTCTCTCTGGCGGGCGGGGGTTTATCCGCCGGAGGCGGGGCGGCGGCGGCCTGCTTCTGCTCGAGCTCGATGTTCACCCGCGCGGTGGCCTCGAAGCGCAGCTTGCGAACCTGCGGCAGGTGGTTCTTCAGCACGAACCGCAGCTCGACCACTGTCCCCTTCTGGCGCTTGAGCGTGAACGGGGTGACGCCGAGCAGGAAGTCGCCGTCGTAGACCTCGGCCCCGGCGGGCCGCGTCTCGAAGGTGAGGGCCGAGACCTCGACCGCGGCGGGATCGACGTGCACCGGATCGACGTGCACCGGGTCGACCTTCGCCGGATCGACGTGGACCGGGTCGACCTTCGCCGGATCGACGTGCACCGGGTCGACCTTCGCCGGGTCGACGTGCACCGGATC
>JAGSPQ010000207.1 GCA_018262385.1 Myxococcaceae bacterium
ATGATGAAGTCGTAGTGCGCCTCGACCTCTTTGAGCGCGTTGCGCAGCTTGAACTCGCGCCCGGCCATCGGCATCAGCGCGAGGTCGACCGTCGACATCGAGAGGTTCGAGGGGACGAACTCGAGGTTCGGCAGCGCCGTCTTCTGGATGATCTCCGAGATCGGCACCTTCTTCACCAGCACGTCGACCAGGGTGCGGGGGAAGTCCTCACCCTCGAAGCCGAGGCACTTGGTCGCGTGGCCTTGCGAGTCGAGGTCGACCAGCAGCACCCCGTAGCCCATCTCGGCCAGCCGCCAGGCGTAGGACGTCGAGAGCGAGGTCTTCCCGGTGCCGCCCTTGAAGTTCAAGAACAGCTGCTTGCGGGTGGGGCCGATCTCCTGCGGGTAGCGGTGCAGCTTGCCGCGCAGCTCCCACACGTCGGACGGGGTGAAGAAGTCCTTCTTGAGCACGCCGAGCAGCGCCTTGGGGCTCACCCCCAGCATGTCCGCGGCGACCTTCGGGCTGTATTGAAGTGGATCCATGGGCAGTCCCTTTCGTCAGGCGACGAAGTATTTGCTCCCGCGCCGAACCACCTGCCCGCGGCCTTCCAACAGGCGGCAGGCGAGCAGCGTCGTCTCTTCGGCGTGGGTGAGGTGTTGGGTCAACTCGGCGAGGGTGCGGCCGCGAATCGCAGAGCGCAGCTCGACCAGCAGCGCTCCGCACAGCTTCTCGTCCACCCGCGGCGCGGCGGGAACGGCCTCGACTTCCAGCACCGCCACCCTCGCCCGGGTGGGCACGCCGACCGCGGCCGAGCGTGCGGAAGGACCGTCGGCCGCCGGTTGGTTGGGCAGCTGCGCCAGCTGGCGAACCGCGCGGCGGCGGGGCGCGTCCTCCATCCCCACCACCTCCGAGACGTCGCGGCCGAGCAGCTTCGACAGGCTCTCCGAGGCGGCGCGGCGCACCTTCTCTTCCGGATCCCGCATCGCCCGGAACAGCCAGGGACGGGCGGCCTCGGCGCCGCTGGCGCCCAGCACCAGCGCGGCGAGCGAGCGCACCTGCGCGTCCGAGTCGGCGATCGCCTTCTGCCCCAGCTGCAGCGCGGCCTCTCCGGTCAGCGAGAGCGCCAGCAGCGAGGCGCGGCGGCGCACCGCGCGATCCGGGTCGCTCATCGCGGCGGTCAGATGTGGGCCGGCCTGAGTCGGGTCGAGCGTCAGCAGCGCCTTGAGCGCCGAGATCCGCACGTCGGGGAACGCCGAGGTGAGCAGCGGCGCCACCACCGGCGCCCCCTGCGCCCTGGCGAAGTGGGCGAAGCTGGCGAGCAGCGCGACCAGCACCAGCGGATCGCTCTCGCCGTGCAGCGCGGCCGCCAGCGCCGGCGCCGCTGCGGGGTGACCCAGCGCCTTCAGCCGCTCGGCCGCCCGCACCCGGGACTGCGCGTCGGGGGCCGACAGCTCGCGCACCGAGAAGCCGAACAGCGTCTCTTCGGTGCGGCCCGCGAACGCCTGGGCGGTGGAGAGCGCCGAGTAGTCGGACGACTGCATCTGCAGCCGCCCCTGGGACTTCAGCTCGTTCGCCATCGCCGTCACCGGGGACGGCGATGGCACCGGCGCAGCTTCGGGCGCGCTCACCCGCGCCGCCGCGACCGGACCCTTCGCCTCGGCGCGGCGGTAGAGCACCTCGCCGCGCAGCTCGGAGATGAACCGCGCCAGATCGAACGAGTCGGGATCCGGCACCTCGTCCGACTTGTGAATCCGCGAGGCCTCCAGCATTTTTCCAATCAGCTCCGCGCGCTCGCGGCGCAGCGCCTCGACCACCTGGGCCGAGTCTTCGCGCTCGGCGTGCGCGCGGGTGGCCCGCACCTCCAATTCCGCCACCAGCCGGCGCAGCTCGATTTCCCGCTGGGCCGCGCCGCTGATGTCGTGGCGCAGGCGATCGGCTTCGGCCCGCACCGCGCGCAGATCGTTCTCGAGCTGCTGAGAGCGCGCTTCGAAGTACACGATCTTCTCCAGCGCGCTCTTCAGCAACGCTTCGGGGCGTTCATCCATCAAGGAATTTGCGTCCTCCGCCAGGCCATGCGATCGACTTTGAAGAGTACAGACCTGTAGCGGCCTGTCTCCTTTTTGACCGGCGCGGAACCTAGTCGCCCCACTTGTCGTTGTAAACCCGCGTAAAAACAGGGCTTATTGCCCACGCCCGGCCGACGCCGCCAGGGCCGAATTCTCGGCTCCGCAGCGATTTGTGGCCGCCCGCCGCGAAGCGGGCGAGGGCGAGGTGCTACCCTTCGCGGGCGCAGCGTCCAGGGCAGGTCACCTCGCAGCGGGGCATCGCGATGAGCGAAACGTTCGGTGGGTGGGAGCTGCTGACGCGGCTTGGCCAGAATGAGCTGGGTGAAACGCACCTCGCGCTGCGGCGCGCTGATCAGCGCCAGGCGGTGCTCAAGCGCTTCAGCCCCAACCTCCACAGCGACCCTACTTTCTACGAGCCGCTGAAGAACGAGCTGCAGCTCGCCTCGACGCTCGCGCACCCGGCGGCCGCGGGGGTGATCGAGCAGGGCGAGCTCGACGGCGTCGCCTACGTCGCGTTCGAGCACGTCGATGGCCTCTCGCTGGCGCAGCTGGAAGAGCGGGCCCGGGCGACGAACGGGTGGCCGCTCTCGATCGGCCGCGCGGTGGAGTTGATCCGGCCGGTGCTCGACGCGCTCAGCGCCGCGCACCAGCTGACTGCGCCGCTGCTGCACCGCGATCTGATCCCCGAGAACGTGCGGGTGACCTGCGAAGGGCGGGTGGTGGTGACCGACTTCGGCCTCGGCCGGGCCCGGCTGCGCGCCGGCCGCGGCACCGACGGGATGCGGCGGGCCTGCGTCTCTCCCGAGCAGGCGCGCGGACACGCGACCGACGCGCGCAGCGAAGTCTTCGCCGCCGGGCTGATGCTGTTCGAGCTGGTCTGCGGCCGGCTGCCGGCGCAGGGCGGGCCGGGCGAGGTCATCTCGCGGATCGCCACCGGCGAGCTCGACGCTCCGCTCGCGGTCAACCCGGCGCTCGACCCCGGCGCGGTCGCGGTGCTCGAGCGCGCGCTGGCGGTTCGCCCCGAAGCGCGCTTCGGCTCCGCGCGGGAGTTCTTCGACGCGCTCGCGCCGTGGGCCGCCCAGCGCGGGGAAGAGCCGCTGGCCGCCTGGGTCACCCGGCTCGACGGAGTGAAGGTCCCGCCGCCTCCTCCGCCCGCGCCGCCGCCGAAAGCAGCGGAGCAGGTGGCGGCCGCGCCGGTCGCGGCGGAGAATCGCGCCCCCAGCTTCCCGCGGGCCCGACGGGCGGCGCTGTTCAGCGCTGCGCTGTTCTTCGCGGCGCTGATCGCGAGCCAGGTGGTGGACCCGCGGGCGCTGATCGGCGGCACCCCGGAAGCGCTGATCCCCTCTGGCCGGACGCTCGAGCTGACCTCGATTCCTTCCGGCGCACAGGTCTTCGTCGACGGCGTTCCCCAGGAGCGCCGCACCCCGCTCACCCTCCACATCCCGAAGGACGAGCTGCGCAACGTGGTGCTGAAGAAGCAGGGCTTCGGCGCGTGGAGCGGCCACATCTCCAACCTGCGCAAGCTGGAGGTGACGCTCGTCACCGGCGAGCTGGTCGAGGACCGCTACGAGGGCTCCCGCCCAGGGACGCCAGGCCGGCCCGAGCCGGTCGAGGTGGTGACCCAGGTCGCGCCCGCTCCGATCGTGGAGGAGCCGCCAAAGCCGGAGGTGGTCTTCGACGCCGAGGCGCCGCCGCTGGAGGTGGTGCTGACCGCGGCGCACAGCGTGAACGGAGATCTGGGGCCGACGATCGACATCGGCGCCGGCGCGGTGGGCTCGCTGAGCGAAGGAGCGACGCTGTACGTCAACCCCACGGCTCAGGCCTACAGCAAGAACATGGTCGCCCGGGCGGGAGGGCGGCCCAACTCTTCCCCGACGTCGATGTTCCAGAACAGCGGAGGGCTCGGCGGGTTCCGGGTGATCAACCTGTTCGCGCTGAAGAACAGCGGCGGCGCGATCGAGGTGCTCGACCTCAGCAAGCCGGTCACCTTCCCCACCGGCGGGCAGTACCACCTGTTCAGCCCGACCGAGAGCGGAGACCAGGTCACCCACTCCGCCTTCGTGAAGCTGAACGACGAGTCGATTCCGCTCACCGCCGGCAACCTGCTGCGGGTGAATCAAGACGACAGCTTCCTCATCCGCGTGCTCTCGCCCAAGGTGACCTACCGCCTCGAGCTCACCCGCGCCGACGGGTCCGCCGGGCCGCTGCCGCCGGTGCTGATCTCGATGCGCCCCGACGCGGACATGACCAACCTCCCCGAAGGGCTTCACCAGAACTCGCTGCGTCTCGACGGCCAGCCGCTGCTGTCGGGGCAGGCGCTGCTCGGGCCGGGAAAGCACCTGATCAGCGGCGCCCGCAACGTCTGGTTCACCATCCTCACCGCCCAGGGCGTCGTGCCCCCGGACGTGAAGCTCTCGGTTCACCTGGCCTCAGCGAAGAAGAAGCAGCTCCGCTAGCTGGCGGTCGAAGGTCTCCACGTCGGTGAACAGCCGGCCGTGGATTCCGACTGCACTCGCGCCATCGGCATAGCTCTGGACGTCGTCGAAGAACGCTGCCCGCTCGGGCGCCACCTGAAGCCGCTTCAGCGCCGTCCGGTAGAGCGCGGGCGCGGGCTTCATCAGCCCCTCCTCGTACGAGAGGACGAGCGCGTCGAACTTCTCCAGCACCGGCAGCTGCGGCCGCAGCGGCTCGAAGTGGAGGTCGTGGGTGTTCGACAGCAGGCACAGCTTGAACTGGCCGACCAGCGACTCGACCCGCTTCACCATCGGGACGTTGATCTGGAAGTGGCTGTTCCACAGCTCGACGAACTGCTCCTCGGACAGCTCGCCGCCCAGCGCCTGCTGCAGCTCGAGCCGCAGCGCCTGGCCCGGCAGCCGGCCGGTGTTGGTGCGCTCCCAGACGTCCTTCTCGATCCGCGCCTTCATCGAGGCGGGGGTGGTGTGGAACGCCTGCGCCATCTTCTCGAACAGCAGGGCGTTGTCGTGGAAGACGAGGACGTTGCCGAGATCGAGGATCAGCGCTTCGAGCATGATTTCAGGATTTCTAACAGCTACCGCCGCAGCCGGCGCGTGCGGCCCAGCACCACGTCGGAGCCGCCCTTCGCCTTTCGCCCCCGCCCCTTCGCCGGCCCGGGGCCGATCGGATCCGGACAGAGCGCGTGCAGGCGGCAGGTGCGGCAGGAGACCCCGCTCCAGACCTGCTCGTAGAGCGCGGTCACCCGGTCGAGGGTGTCGAAGTCCTCGGTGACGAAGCCGACCTCGAAGTTGCGGTTGTCCTTGTGCTTGGCCCCCAGCCCCGCGCCGGTGAGGTTCGCGCTGCCGAGGTAGAGCCAGGCGCCGTCGATCCGCACGCACTTGAAGTGCACCCGGGGGCAGATCTTCAGCGTCATCTGACTGCGCAGCAGCGCCGGCCGCGCGTCGAACGCCTGGCGAAACGGCCGGCTGGGCAGCTCGGCGTGGAGCAGCCGCACCTCGACCCCCTTCTTCACCAGCGCGTTGAACAGCTCGACGATCGGCCGGAAGCGCCCGTCTTCTCCCTCCAGCAGCATCGCCTTCACGTTGGCGGTGGAGATCCACACCGACTCGCGCGCCTCGCGCATCCGCCGCACCACCTCGCGGCCGAGCGCCTCTCCCTCCAGGAACTGGGCCTCGAGCGCGCGCACGGTGAGTGAGGACTTACCATCGCCGATGCCGATCCGGCTCGAACCGCTGGTAGGTTCGCGCCTCCCGTGCCCCTTGCGCTGAACATCGAGCCGCATCCTCTGCTCGACGCGGCGGCGTTCACCGCCGTCTTCCCCCGGCCGCTGGGCTCGATGGGCGAGACGAACCTGCCGGCGCTGCTGTCGGCCACCGCCGCGGCCCCGCTGCAGTCGAGCGACGAGGTGCGGGCCGCGGTGCGAGACCTGCTGCGCCACGGCGGCTACAAGCCGACCGGCCGGGGCAAGCCGGCCAGCGAGTACCTGATCCGCGCCGTCACCGAAGGAGCGCTCTCCTCGATCAACCCCGCGGTCGACGCCTGCAACGTGGTCTCGCTCCACTCCGGCCTGCCGATCAGCGTGGTGGATCTCGATCGCGCCCGGCCGCCGTTCAAGATTGCGGTCGCTCCGGCGCAGACCACCTACGTCTTCAACGCCTCCGGGCAGAGCATCGACGTCGAGGGCCTGCTGTGCCTGTTCGACGCCGACGGGGCCTGTGCCAACGCGGTCAAGGATGCCCAGCGGACCAAGACCACCCCCGAGACCACCCGCACCTTGAGTGTAATCTGGGGTTGCAAAACGCTCGGCGACCGGACGGCGCAGACCCTCGGCTGGTACCGCGCGCTGCTCAGCGGGCTCGGCGCGACGACGGAAGTGCTCGTAACGGCTTAAGAATCAGATTGAAAGCAACGATGTAGGACATTTGCGGACAATGTGGACAGTCAGTTTTTGATCCAAGGGGCACACGACAATGACGATCAAGATTCAGCGCGGGCGGCAGTTTGCGGTGGGCGATGCCTCGGTGCAGATCCTCGACGACAAGGGGAAGGCCG
>JAGSPQ010001026.1 GCA_018262385.1 Myxococcaceae bacterium
ATCCCCTCTTCGCGCAGGGTGTCCGCGCCGCAGACCGGGCAGTGCCTGGGGAAGACGAACTTCTTCTCCTTCCCGGTGCGCCGCGCCTCGATCACCTTGACGATCTCGGGGATCACGTCGCCGGCGCGGCGCAGGAACACCCAGTCGCCGATCAGCACCCCCTTGCGGTTGAGCTCGTCCTCGTTGTGGAGCGTCGCCCGCGACACGGTCACTCCGCCGACGAACACCGGCGTGAGCGCGGCGCACGGAGTCAGCACCCCGGTGCGGCCGACGCTGACGAAGATGTCCTCCACGTACGCCTCGACCTCTTCCGGAGGGAACTTGTAGGCCACCGCCCAGCGCGGGCTCTTCGACACCTGGCCCAGCCGCCGGCGCCAGTCTTCGAGGTCCACCTTCACCACCAGCCCGTCGATCTCGTAGGGCAGCCCGTGGCGGTCCTTCAGCAGCGCGGCGTACTCCTCGCGCACCCCTTCGAGTCCCTTCGCCACCCCCCGGCGGGGGTTCACCGGCAGCCCGATCTCCTCCAGCCAGGCCAGCTTCTGGCTGTGCCGCTCGAAGGTGGGGCCGCCCTCCAGCACCCCGGTCTCGTAGAGGTAGATGCTCAGCGGCCGCTCGGCGGTCATCTTCGGATCCAGCTGGCGCAGGCTGCCGGGCCTTGCGGATGAACACCTCGCCGCGCACCTCGAGCAGCTTCGGCGGCGACTTCAGCTTCAGCTTCAGCGGCAGGTTCCGCAGCGTCCGCAGGTTGGCGGTGACGTCCTCGCCGAGCTCGCCGTCGCCCCGGGTGCTGCCCTGGACGAACAGCCCGTGCTCGAACACCAGCTCGACCGCCAGCCCGTCCATCTTCGGCTCGCAGACGTAGTCGACCGCCTCGGAGCCCACCAATTTGGCGATCCGCTGGTGGAACTCGCCCAGCTCGACGTCGTCGAAGCAGTTGGCCAGCGACAGCATCGGCTGGCGGTGCACCACCCTGGCGAACTTCTCGCTCGGCGCGCCGCCCACCCGCTGGGTGGGGGAGTCCTTCGTCACCAGCTGCGGATGCGCGGCCTCCAGCGCCTGCAGCTCGCGCATCAGCCCGTCGTAGGCGGCGTCGCTGATCTCGGGACTGTCGAGCGAGTAATAGCGGTTGTTGTGGTAGGCGATGAGCTCCCTGAGCTCCGCAATCCGGGCGGCGGGTTTCATGGGTCGTAATCCCCTCTAAAAATCCCAAGACTTACCAAGTATCGATTGACATCGACGCACCTGAATCCGTACCTTGCCTTCGTTGTTGTGGCGTCGCTCGTTTCGCGGCTCCCTCTAATAACTCCCTCAGTACCCGTCTCACGCTGTCCGAATCCACGGGCGCAACCCACCTCCGGTTAGCCATGCCAAAGCGCGTCACCAAAGAGAAGATTTCCGAGCCCGAGGACGAGCCGAAGAAGCGCGTGCGCAAGCCGGCCGAAGTGAAGAAGAAGAAAGAGGGCGAGGACGGGGTGGAAGCCGCAACTCCTGCGTCTGCGCCGCGCCCGGTGCTGACCGCGATGCCGCGCCCGGTTCGCGACGACGAGCTGCAGCAGGTCGGGACCCAGGACGACGAGCCCGCGGCCGAGCTGCCGCCGCCTCCCCCGCCGGTCGAGGCGCCGGCGCTGGACGGCGAAGTGCGCGAAGGCGAGCCGCTGCAGGTGCTGCAGCTGACCGATCTGAAGCGGATGAAGATCACCGAGCTGTCGAAGATGGCTCACAACCTGGGCGTCGAGGGCGCGCAGGGCCTGAAGAAGCAGGAGCTGCTGTTCAACATCCTCTCCAACGTCACCGAGAAGCGGTTCGAGGTCCGGGCCGAAGGGGTGATGGAGCTGCTGAGCGACGGGTTCGGGTTTCTGCGCAGCGCCGACTCCGACTACCAGCCCAGCCCCGACGACATCTACGTCAGCGCCTCCCAGGTGCGGCGGTTCAACCTTCGGCCGGGCGACACCGTCACCGGCCCGATTCGCCAGCCCCGCGAGGGCGAGCGGTTCTTCGCGCTGCAGAAGGTCGACCAGATCAACTTCGTCGACCCCAACTCGCCCGACGTCAAAGAGCGGATCCTCTTCGACAACCTCACCCCGCTGTACCCGACCAAGCGGCTGCGGCTGGAGCACGACCCGGCCGAGATGACGACCCGGATCATCGACATGTTCGATCCGATCGGCATGGGCCAGCGGTGCCTGATCGTCGCGCCTCCCAAGGCCGGCAAGACGGTGCTGCTGCAGAACATCGCCCACGCGATCTCGCGCAACCACCCGGACATCTACCTGATCGTCCTGCTGGTCGACGAGCGGCCCGAGGAAGTCACCGACATGCAGCGGTCGGTGCGCGGCGAGGTCGTCTCGTCCACCTTCGACGAGCCCGCCACCCGCCACGTCCAGGTCGCCGAGATGGTGATCGACAAGGCCAAGCGGCTGGTCGAGCAGAAGCACCACGTCTGCATCCTGCTCGACTCGATCACCCGCCTGGCGCGCGCCTACAACTCGGTGGTGCCTCCCTCGGGGAAGATCCTCTCGGGCGGCGTCGACGCCAACGCGCTCCACAAGCCGAAGCGGTTCTTCGGCGCGGCCCGCAACATCGAAGAGGGCGGCTCGCTGACCATCATCGGCACCGCGCTGATCGACACCGGCAGCCGGATGGACGAGGTGATCTTCGAAGAGTTCAAGGGCACCGGGAACGCCGAGATCGTGCTCGACCGGAAGCTGTTCGAGAAGCGCATCTTCCCCTGCCTCGACATCAACAAGTCCGGCACCCGGAAAGAGGAGCTGCTGCTCAGCCCGGCCGACCTCGTCCGCACCACCGCGCTGCGGCAGGTGCTCCACCCGTTCACCCCGATCGACGCGATGGAGTTCGTGCTCAAGCACATCCGCCCGACCAAATCGAACCA
>JAGSPQ010000208.1 GCA_018262385.1 Myxococcaceae bacterium
ACCGGCCCGTGGAAGCAGAGCGCCGACTCGCGCAGCGCCCGCAGCGGCGCGGCGACGTTCGACGGCAGGTAGCGCGAGATGGGCGCGGTCGACTTCGCCTCCGCCGCGGCCTCGGCCGGCTTGTTGAGCGTCGAGGCGACGAAGTCGATCACCGCCGCGATGGTGGTGGTCTTGTTGAACAGCTCGCGGGGCAGCCCGCCCAGCTTCGGCCACGCCTTGGCGACGTCCGAGTCGAGCTCGACCAGCATCAGCGAGTCGAAGCCGAGCTCGCCGGTGAGCGCCTGCTCCATCTTCAGGGCTGCCGCGGGGAAGGCGCTGATGCGGGCGACCGAGGCGAGGATCTTCGCCTCCACCTGCGGGCGCAGGTCCTCGACCCCCGCCGCCTTCGGCTCCTTCTGCGCCACCAGGTTCGAGAAGTTCGGCGGCTTGACCACCGCCGGGGCGGCCGGGGCCAGCTGGGCCTGGGCGAGCGAGGCCGCCGCGCCGGGGTTGCCGCTGGCGACCGCCTGCAGCGCCGCCGCCTGGGCCTTGAGGATTTCGCCCTGCTGGTTCAGCAGCGCCATCTGCTCGCGGAAGAGGCTGACGAGGGAATCCATGGGTGCTCCGGTCTTGCTGGCCGACAGGGTGGGACGCGCGGAAGGCGGCGCGTCAGGGCGGGTGGGGGTGGCGGCGCGGGGAGCGCGCTGCGCGGGGCGTTCGATGCCCCAGTAGGTCTGGGTCTCGAGCGGGGAGGGCGGCAACATCACCAACCGCGCGTCGCTGCCGTCGAGCAGCGCGGCGGCGTCGAGTGGAACGCCGCGCACCCACAGCTGGCCGAGGGTGGTGAGCAGCTGGGCGCCGGCGTCGCCGCCCTCGGACGAGGCGAGCGAGAAGAAGGCGCTGTCTTTGCCGGCCATCCCGCGGGCGAACGACAGCAGGGTGTTTCCGGCGCCGACCTGGACGAACAGCTTCGCGCCCTGCTCGACCACCGTCTCCAGCGCCGAGACGAAGTCCACCGGAGCGGTCGCGTGGTCCACCCAGATGTCGCGGGCCTCGTCGACCGAGGTGTAGAGCCCACCCGAGATGCAGGAGGCGATCGCGGTGGTGTTCGGCTTGAGCTCCAGCCGCGAGACGATGCGCCGCATTCCGTCGTCGACGCCTTCCATCAGCGGCGAGTGGAACGCGTGCGACACGTCGAGCGGCGCGGTCTTCAGCCCGTTGGCCTCGAGCTTCTTCTTCGCCGCGGCGATCGCCGCGGTGTGGCCCGAGAGCACCAGCTGGGTGGGGTGGTTGTGGTTGGCGAGCCAGACGTTGGGGAGGTTCGACAGCAGCGGCTCGACGATCGTCCGCTCGGCCATCACCGCCAGCATCGCGCCCGGATCCTTCAGCCCCAGCTTGTTCATCAGCTGGCCGCGGCGCGCCACCAGCCGCACCGCGTCTTCGCCCGGCAGCATCCCCGCCACCGACGAGGCGACGAACTCGCCCAGGCTGTGGCCGAGCACCACCGAGGGGGTGACGCCCAGCTGCTGCAGCCACTCGCCCAGCGCCAGCCCGAGCGCGGCCATCGCCGGCTGGCAGACCTCGGTGCGGGTCAGCAGCGCCTGGGCGCTGACTTCGTCGTACGGCTCGGCCGGGTAGAGCGCGGCGAGCAGCGAGGTGCCCGCCTCGTGTTGCACCGCCACATCGAGCGCCTTGAGCCGGTGGGCCACCGCCGGGAAGCGCGAGACCACTTCCCGCAGCAGCCCGACCCGCTGGGCGCCCTGGCCGGGGAAGAGGAAGGCCACCTGGCGGGCGGCAGCCGCGACCACCGTGCCGAAGGTGCCCGCGCTCTCGCCTTTGGCGAACGCCTGCAGCTGTTCGACCAGCTGGGCGCGGCCCTGGGCGACGATCGCCAGCCGGACCTCGAAGCTCTGGCGGCGGGCGAGGGTGAGCGCGACGTCGGCGCAGGAAAGCTGAAGGGTCTGCACCTGCTCGGCGACCTCGGCGGCGTACCGGCGCAGCAGCGGCTCGGTCGCGGCGGAGAAGCAGAACAGCTGCGGGTGCTCGACCTCGGCCGACTCGGCCCGCGGGGTCTCTTCGAGCAGCACGTGGGCGTTGGTGCCCCCGAAGCCGAAGCTGGAGACCGCCGCCCGGCGCGGGTGCTTGCCCGACGCCTTCCACTCGGTCGCCGCCTGGGCGATCTTGAACGGCGAGTGGTCGAGCTCGAGCCGGGGGTTGAGTTCCTCGCACGACGGCTGGGGCGGGATGGTGCGGTGGTGGAGCACCAGCGCGGCCTTGATGAAGCCGGCGACGCCCGCGGCGGACATGGTGTGGCCGATGTTCGCCTTGATGCTCGACAGGTAGCAGTACGGCGCGTCGATCGGCGCCGTCGCCCGGGCCTGGAAGAAGGTCTTCAGCGCGCCGACCTCGGTGGCGTCGCCGACGGTGGTGGCGGTGCCGTGGGTCTCGACGAAGCCGATGGTGTCGACCGGGAACTCGATGCCCCGGTGGGCGCGGGCCATCGCCGCGATCTGCCCTTCGGGGCGCGGGGTCATCGGCCCTTCGCCGCGGCCGTCGTTGTTGCAGCCGCTGCCCTTGATCACCGCCCAGATCCGATCGCCGTCGCGGCGCGCGTCCTCGAGCTTCTTCAGCATCACCATCCCGACGCCTTCGCCCATCACGAAGCCGTCGGCGCGCGCGTCGAACGGCCGGCAGACGCCGGAGGGAGAGACCGCCCCGATGCGGGAGAAGCCGATCAGGTTGTCCGGCTGGAGGTTCAGGTACACCCCGCCGGCGAACGCCACGCTGCACTGCCCCGCGCGCAGGTTGATCACCGCTTCGTGAATCGCCACCAGCGCCGAGCTGCACGCCGCGTCCATCGACCAGCTGGGGCCGCCCAGATCGAAGGTCTGCGAGACGCTCGCCGCGCCCATGTTCAGCAGCGAGCCGGCGATCGAGAACGCCCGCATCGGGACCACGTCGGAGACCGCGGCCTTGAGCGCGTCGGCTTCGGCCGGCGAGAGCTTGTCGCCGAACTGCCCGTCGATCGCCTGCTGGGCGCGGACCCGCGAGATGAGCAGATCCTTGTGCTCGGACACCGAGGCGCCGACGAACACTCCGGCGTTGGCGCGATCGAACGCCTTGCCGTCGTAGCCGGCGTCCTGGATCGCCTGCCGCACCGCTTCGATCAGCAGCCGGTGCTGGGGATCCATCACCTGCACTCGCCGGGGCGCGAGGCCGTAGTGCAGCGCCGCGAAGTCCTTGTAGCCGTCGACGAAGGCGCCCTTGCGAACGTACGTCTTGTCCGCCGCGCGCAGGTCGGTCGCGTCGAAGAAGCTGGCGTGGTTCCAGCGGTCGGCCGGGATGTCTTCGAACGTCACTTCCCCGGTGCGGACCACGCGCCACAGCGCGCTCAAGTCCCGCGCATGGGGGAACTTGCACGCCATTCCGATGACGGCGATGTCGCTCATGCGCAGGGCATCACGCGGCGACTTCGGTTCCCGCCGGCACCAGGCGCTTCACCAGCGAGGCCAGATCTCCCAGGGTCTGCACCTTGGCGAGGTCTTCGTCCGGCATCCGGATCTCGAGCTTCTCCTCGAAGTAGCTGACCAGCTCCATCACCGCGACCGAGTCGAGGCCGAGCTTGGAGATCACGGTGTCGCTGGTGATCTCGCCGAGCTTCTTGCCGTTCACTTCGAGGGCCGCCTGCTTAAACATCGCAATCACGTTCACGGTCTGCGCCATTGGGGTTCTTGGTGTCCTGTGGGGTGAAGAAGCTAGAAAAACCGGCCGACCAGCGAACGGGCGTAGCGGCCCGCGAGGCTGAGCTTGGCGACGACGTCGGCTGTATTGCGGATCTCGAGCGCGTGGCGAATCACTTTCTTCGCCCGGTGCTGGCTGCGGCCGACCAGCGAGAGCGCGACGTGCTTGGCGAGCACCGCCTTCTCGCCCGAGCTGCCGAGCGAGCGGTTGCCGTCCTTGCCGAGCGTCTTGTCGAGGTACTGCAGCCGGGTCTTGGCCCGCTGGAGCTTGCCGCTCGAGGTCTTGGGCAGGCTGCCGGGGGGGGCGATCACCACCTCGTTCACCGACAGCTGCAGCAGCTCGTTGATCCGCTGCTTCACCGTGTCTTTGAGCTTCTCCGGATCCTGGGTGCGCGACTCGACCACCACGATCAGCTCTTCGCTGTTCGGGCCGGGAATCGAGAACGCCACCGTGCTGCCCTTGCGGACCTCGGGCACGTCGTCGGCGATCCACTCGATCCGCTGCGGTTCCCAGTTGCGGCCGTTGATGATGATCAGGTCCTTCTTGCGGCCGGTGATGTAGACGTTGCCGCTGACCAGGTAGCCGAGATCTCCGGTGCGCAGCCAGCCGCCGCCGAAGGTCTTCTCGGTCGCGAGCTGATCGCGGAAGTAGCCCTTGGCGATCGACGGGCCCTTGATCCACAGCTCGCCGACGTGGCGATCCTTCAGCCGCTTGCCGTCGTCGTCGAACACCCCGACCTCGTGGCCGGGGAAGGTCTTGCCGACCGAGACGAACTCGACCGCCTTCTGCGCCTTCAGCCCGTCGACGTGGGTGGGCTCGGCGCGGCGATCGGTCTGCAGCTGATCCTTCTCGACCACGTCGGTGGAGAGGTTCTCTTCGAGCGAGATGAACGAGATCGCCAGCGTCGCCTCGGCCATGCCGTAGCAGGGCAGCAGCGAGTGGGGCTTGAGGCCGGCCTTGGCGAACGTCTCGACGAACGCCTTCATCGTCGCCGGGTTGATCGGCTCGGCGCCGCAGCCGAACGCCTTCATCGACGACAGGTCCCACTTCGCCAGCGACTCGGGCTTGGCCCGCTTGGTCGCCAGCGCGTAGGCGAAGTTGGGCGCGAAGCTGATCGTCCCGCGCTTCTTGCTGATGGTGTCGAGCCAGATGGTCGCGTTGCGCACGAACGCCATCGTGGGGATGAAGGTGCAGGAGACGCGGTGGAACATCGGGGCAATCACGAAGCCGATCAGCCCCATGTCGTGGTACAGCGGCAGCCAGCTGACGCCGTGGTCCACGTCGGTGTCGGTCTTCAGCCCGTCGCGCATGATCGCCCAGGCGTTGGCGCGAAGTGAGCCGTGGGTGACCTCCACCCCCTTGGGCGTCGAGGTGCTGCCGGAGGTGAACTGGAGGAAGGCGAGGTCGTCGGCGGTGACCGCGGCGGGGGCCTGATCGGCTTCGGCCGGAGGGTCGGTGCGCAGCGTCTCGGCGGTGATCACCCCCTGGAGCGACTTCACCTTCGCCGCCCCGCTCCACAGCACCGCCTCGAGCTTGGTGTTGGTGGCGAGGTAGGTCGGCTCGGCCTTGGTCATGATCGCGATCAGCGCCTCGATGTAGGCGTCGAGCTTGCCGAGCGACAGCGGCGGGTACAGCGGCACCGGCACGATCCCGGCCCAGATCGCCCCGAAGAAGGTGGGCACGAAGTCCTCGCCGTCCGGCATCACCATCGCCAGCCGGTCGCCCTTCTTCATCCCCTTGCTGCGCAGCCAGGCCCCGCGCCGCATCGCCTCGGTGCGCAGGGCGTCGAAGCTGTAGTGGAGGTCGTTGCCGTCCCGACCCAGAAACGTGTACCCCTTGGTGGTCAGACCCTTGTTGGCGTCCAGCGCCGCGACCAGATTCGGGAAGTCGAAGATCTCCATGGGGGTGGGGAATACGTTGGAACGGGAAAAGGCGTCAACTCATCGACCGGGTCGGCGGGGGGTCGACCGAAACGGGTCCCGGACCGGTCCTTCACAAAAACAACAGTCGATACAAATGCTTGAATCAGAAAACCGCGATCATGACGCAGCTGATACGCATCGCGATGCGCCGATTGTTGCTCATAAAAGCGCCGCAGGCGGTTCCGGAGCCTTGGGGAAAGCGGGAATCGGACCCGGGGGTCGTTGGTGAATCCGACCAACCAGATGATATTGCTGGGGTCGATACTGAGCCGAAAGCTGCTCAGTTTGACAGCTTCCGACCGCTTCCCTACAAGGCCGGGCAATGCAAACTCAGACCGGAGCCCCCGTCAGCTCCACTCCTGCCTCCGATGTGGTTGTGACCCGGGTCGAGAACGCCAATCAGAAGAAGGAGTTCATCCTCTTCCAGTACGAGGTCTACAAGAACGACCCGCACTTCGTGCCGCCGCTGGTGATGGATCGGGAGATGTTCTTCAACGAGAAGAAGAACCCCTGGTACGAGTTCGGCAAGGTCGACCTGTTCCTCGCCCGCCGCAACGGGAAGATCGTGGGCCGGGTCGCCGCGATCGAAGACCCCCGCTACAACGAGTTTCACGGCACGAAGATCGGCTGGTTCGGGATGTTCGAGTGCATCGACGACCCGGCGGTCGCGCGCGCGATGCTCGCCGTCTGTGAGACCTGGGTGAAGGCGCGGGGGCTGACCGAGATGCTCGGGCCGGCCAACTTCTCGTCCAACAGCGAGTGGAGCCTGCTGATCGAGGGCTTCGAGAGCGACGCGGTGCTGATGACCACCTACAACCCGAAGTACTACCCGGCGCTGATCGAAGGGTGCGGGTACGCGAAGGTGAAGGACCTCTGGGCCTGGTGGCTCGACATGGCCGAGGCGCCGCCCGAGCGGGTCTC
>JAGSPQ010001027.1 GCA_018262385.1 Myxococcaceae bacterium
GGGCCCAGCAGCTTGCGGATCACGCCCGGGCTGGTGACGATCAGGTCATCCCACCAGGGCGAGATCAGGGTGTGGGTGGTGCGCACCGTGCTGGGGATCATGTCGCCGCTGCGGCAGGTGCCGCAGTTCACCGTTCCGAACGCGAGGAACCCGTTCGTGTTGACGTGCACCTGGGTGTAGTTCTGCCCGTAGTACGGGAAGGTGAAGCCGAGCGGGACGATCGCGGACCCGTCGTCCGACGACGAGGTGGTCACCGTCGTCGCCCCGACCAGCGGCACGTAGGGCTGCGACAGCGGCGGCTGAACGGTGTACGTCTGGGCGGCGGCCACACTTGCGGCCAGCGCCAATCCTGCAGCGACCACGCGGGAGATCTTCATTGGGCCGAGCGTCTTACCCCGGCTGGGGCGAAGTCAATCAACCGACAGCAGCTTCACCTTCTTGTAGATCCGTCGGTCGAGTGGCAGCCGCACGTCGACGAAGCCGATCGCCTCGTCGAACTCGAAGCTGAAGGTCGGCACCGGAGGGGTGACGCTGACCACCAGCTCGAATTCCCAGGTGCTCACCACGCTGGGCCGGCCGGCGGCCACCTCGTCGGGCGGGGGCGGCAGCTTCTCCGCGGCGGCGCGCACGTCGACCAGGGCCTGGTTGTCGACGAACGCGTCGTTGCTCGGCTTGAGCAGCTCGACCTTCAGCAGCTTCCCGCTCGCCGCCTGGGTCACCCGGATCTCGGCCCGGCGGCTCGAGCGGAACTGCTTTCCCATCTCGCGCGCCACCTCGCGCCGGGCCGCCAGGTCCTGCCCGGGGATCAGCCGATCGCTCTGCGGCTTCGCCCGCCCGGTGTTCGCCACGTCGAACGGCGAGCCCGAGCCGCCGTACACCTGCGCCTTCTCGAGCCAGATCTTGTTCCACGCCTTGGTGTTCTCGAGCGTCGACTCGGCGAAGCCCGTCAGCCCCTTGGCCGAGACCGAGCGGTCGGCGTCCCACTGCTTGAGCAGCACCTTGCCCAGCTGCTGGTAGTAGGGGTGGACCAGCCCGCGATCCACCTTCCCTTTGCCGATCGTCTGCCGGGTCAGATCCGCCACCAGGTCCTTCGAGATCTCGGGCGCGCGCAGCCCCTTTGGCTCCTCGGCCGCGGCGTACCCCGCATCCAGCGCGAGCGTCAGGCCGGCCGACGGCAACCCCAGCCGCGGGGGTCCGAGCGTCGGCACATCCGAGGTGGGAGCGTCGCTCACCTCCGGCGGCAGCTGCTCTTCGATCGGGGCCGGCGGGGCCTCGGCCGGCGCGACGCTCGAGACCGCCGCCTTCGGGGCCGGGCGGACCTTGCGCGGCTCGACCGGCCGGGGAGGCTCGGGCGGAGGGGCCGGGGGGGCGGGCGGGGGGGGAGGCAGGGTGACCTCGACCAGGATCAGCTCGGCCGGGGCGGGGGGGCGAGCCGCGGAACGCGGGCGCGACCACAGCAGCGCCACCACCGCCACGTGGAGCAGCACCGACACCGCCAGCCCTGCGAGAACCCTCCGCTTCTCCACGGGTCCGGCATTTAACAACCCGCCGGTGTTTGCGCCGCCCTCTGACTGTGAAGTTTGGTGTACACCGCTGCGCCGTGGGGCTCTCCGATCAGGTGCTCATCGTCGACGATGACCCCGGCTTCCAGCGGCTGGTGGAGAGCGTCCTCGTCCCGACCGGGGTGCAGTGCCTGGCGGTCCGCACCGGGGAAGAGGCGCTCAAGCTGCTCGAGACCGGCAAGCCGAAGCTGATGATCATCGACGGCCTGCTGCCCGGCATCCGGGGCGACGAGGTGGCGATCCGGGCCCGGGCGAAGTGGGGGCCGGGCGAGCTGCCGATGATCTTCGTCAGCGCCTTCTTCCGCGACATCAAGAGCCGCCAGCGGCTGCTCAACGTGATCAAGGTCGACGCGGTGCTGCACAAGCCGATCAGCGTCGAGGATCTGAAGCGCGCGATCGCCCGCTTCCCGGGGATGACGCCCGAGCCGCAGGCGCTGCAGCCCGAGGAAGAGCTCGAGCTCGACATCACCACCGCGGTCGAGCTGCTGACCGACTTCCTCGTCCTCGCCGCCGAGCGCACCGCCAACATGCGCGCCGCGTTGCCCGAGCTGCGCGGCAAGGACTCGAAGGCGGCGGCGAAGATGTTCCGCACCGAGGCCCACCGCTTCCGGGGCACCGGCGCCTCGTTCGGCCTGCCCGAGGTCACCCGCCTCGGCGCGCAGATGGAGGACCTGTTCGAGAAGCACAAGGACGGCCCGCTGACCGCCGCCTCGCTCGCCGCGATGACCGGGATGCTCGACGCGCTCGAGGTGAAGCTGGTGCGCGCCGGAGGGCGAGCCGGTGCGGCTGTTCCCGGATCCGCACGGCGCGCTGCTGTCGGCGCTCGAAGAGAAGCCGGACGTGGTGTTCATCGCCGCCGATCGCCCCGGCATCGACGGGCTCGAGGTCTGCCACGACTTCGTCAAGGCGGGGGTGGGCCCGGTGGTGCTGATGGCCGCCGACGCCGGGTTCTCGGCCCGGCTCAAGGCCCAGGCGAAGGGCGCCACCGGCTACGTCCACCGGCTCCCCGACGCCGCCGCGCTGCTGAAGCTGGCCGCCGACTTCGCCGGGCCTCCGCGCGGCGTCTCGGTGCTCGCGCTCGCCGCCGATCGCACCCTGCTGGGGCTGGTGGCCGAGGCGCTGGCGGCCGACGCGCTGGCGGTCACCCCCTG
>JAGSPQ010000209.1 GCA_018262385.1 Myxococcaceae bacterium
GCCAGCCCCAGCGCCGCCAGGCAGCCCCAGAGCAGCCGGCGCCCGGGGCTCAGAACAGCATCCTCAGCGGGTGCTCGAGCACGCCCTTGAGCACCTGGAGGTACTGGGCGCCCACTGCTCCGTCGATCACCCGGTGATCGCCCGAGAGGGTGAGCGACATCATCTGCCGGATCACGATCTGCCCGTCGCGGACGACCGCCTTCGGCTGCACCGCGCCGACCGCGATCAGCGCGGCGTGCGGAGGGTTGATCACCCCGATGAACGAATCGATGCCGAACATCCCGAGGTTGGAGATGGTGATCGACCCGCCCGAGTACTCCTCGGGCTTGAGCGCCTTGCGCCGCGCGCGCTCGGCCAGATCCCGCACCTCGGCCGAGATCTCGGCCAGGCCCTTCTGATCCGCGTCCTTCACCACCGGGGTGATCAGCCCGTCCTCGATCGCCACCGCCACTCCGACGTCGACGGTGTGCAGCTGCACGATCTTGTCGCCCGCGAACTGCTGGTTGAGCCGGGGGAACCGGCGCAGCGCGACCGCGGTCGCCTTGACGATCACGTCGTTGACCGAGACCTTCGTCTCCAGCGCTTTCGCCTGCTCCTTGACCGCCATCGCCTCGTCCATCTCGACGTCGACGGTCAGGTAGAAGTGGGGCACGCCCGGCTTCACCTCGCCGAGCCGCTGGGCGATCACCTTGCGCATCCCGCTCACCGGCAGCAGCTCGGGCTCGGGCCGCCCCCCGCGGGCCGCCCGGGGGAAGGCCGCGGCGGGCTTGGCCGCGGCGGCCGGGGCACCCTTCATCGCCTGCTCGATGTCGCGCCGCACGATCCGCCCCGACGGACCGCTGCCGGCGACGCTCGCCAGATCCACCCCCTGGTCCTTCGCGATCGCCCGGGCCAGCGGCGAGGCGCGCAGCCGGCCGCCCACCTCGACGGCCGGAGCGGGCGCGGCCTTCGCGGCCGCCATCACCGCGGACCGCGAGGGCATCGGCGCGGTCGGCTCGGCCTGGGGCTCGAGCGCCCCGGCAACCGCCGGCACGGCAGCCGGAGCGGCCTTCGGAGCCGGAGCGACCTTAGGAGCCGGCACCGCGGCGAGGTCGATCTTCTCGCCCGGCTTGCCGATGTACGCGATCGGAGCGCCGACCGGCGCGGCCCCGCCCTCGGGCACCAGGATCTTCAGCAACACCCCGTCGTCATAGGCCTCGATCTCGAGGTTCGACTTGTCGGTCTCACACTCGGCGATCGCCATCCCGGAAGAGATCTTGTCGCCTTCTTTCTTCAGCCATCTGGTGATCTTCCCTTCCTTCATCGTGGGAGAGAGCGCCGGCAGGAGAACAGCTGTAGCCATGGATGTGGTTCCTTGCGACTAGCGGTACAGCACCTGGTTGACCGCGGCGAGGACGCGCTGCACCGACGGCTGGGTGGCGGCTTCGAGCGCTGCGGCGTACGCCATGTTCACGTCGAGCCCGGTGACCCGGCCGATCGGAGCGTCGAGGGCGTCGAACGCCTCGCGCTGGATCAGGTCGACCACGTCGGTTCCGACCGAGGCGTGCGGCCACGCCTCCTCGACGATCACCACCCGGTTGGTCTTGTTCACCGAGGCGAGGATCGTCTCGACGTCCAGCGGCCGCAGGGTCCGCAGATCGACGACCTCCGCCGAGATCCCCTGCTTCGCCAGCTCTTCGGCCGCCGGCAGCACGGTCCAGGTCAACATTCGCGAGTAGGTGATCAGGGTGACGTCGGTGCCCGCACGCTTGACGTCGGCCTTGCCGATCTCGACCAGGTGCTCGCCTTCCGGCACCTCGCCCTTCTCGCCGTAGAGCAGCTCGGCTTCGAAGAAGCAGACCGGGTTGTCGTCGCGGATCGAGGCCTTGAGCAGCCCCTTCGCGTCGGCCGGAGTCGCCGGGGCGACCACCTTCAGGCCCGGGATGTTCACGTACCCGGCCTCGAGGCACTGGCTGTGCTGTGACGAGAGCCGGCCACCGGCGCCGCTCGCCCCGCGCACCACGATCGGGCAGCGCAGCTGGCCGCCCGACATGTGGCGGATCTTCGCCGCGTTGTTCACGATCTGATCCATCGCGAGGATCGCGAAGTTCCACGTCATCATCTCGATCACCGGCCGCAGCCCGACCATCGCCGCGCCGACGCCGAGGCCGGCGAAGCCCAGCTCGGAGATCGGAGTGTCGACCACCCGCGCGCTGCCGAACTTTTCGAGCAGCCCCTGCGACACCTTGTAGGCCCCGTTGTAGCGGGCCACTTCCTCGCCCATCAGGAACACGTTCGCGTCGCGCTCCATCTCTTCGGCCAGCGCCTGGTTGAGCGCCTCGCGGTAGCTGAGGGTCGCCATCACGCCGCTCCTTTCTTCTGGGCGCGGGGGTGAACCGGGGGCGGCTCGAGCTCCCAGGTGACCTTCAGCTCCTGGCCGCTGGGGTAGCTGGGCCACTTCACGTCGGTCGCGCCGAGCACCCGCTCGCGGGGCCGAACGTCCGCCTCGCCGGGCTCGACGTACATGTCGGTGTAGAGCTCATCGAGCCCCGTCTCGGGAGCGGCGTCGGCGAAGGCGACCGCCTCTTCACAGATGTGCTTCTGCTGCTCGTCGATCGCGTCCAACTGCGCGGCGGTGGCGATCTTCTTCTTCAGCAGCACCTCGCGCAGCCGGGGGATCGGATCGTTCTTGGTCTTCGCTTCCTCGACCTCTTCCTTGGTGCGGTAGGTCGCGGCGTCGGACATCGAGTGGCCGCGGAAGCGGTAGGTCATCGCCTCCAGCAGCACCGGGCCGTTGCCCTTGCGGCAGTACTCGGCGGCGTCCCGGAAGGTCTCCCAGCTGGCGATCGCGTCCATCCCGTCGAACGCCTCGCCCCGCATCGAGTACCCGACCGCCCGCTTGTGCATCGCCGGCTGGGCGGACACCCGGGTGACCTCGGTTCCCATGCCGTAGCGGTTGTTCTCGCAGACGTAGATCACCGGCAGCTTCCACTTTGCCGCCATGTTCAGCGTCTCGTGGAACGAGCCCTGGTTGGCCGCCGCTTCGCCGAACGAGCACACCGTCACCCGGTCTTCGTTGCGGTACTTCGAGGCGAACGCCATCCCCGCCGCGAGCGGGATCTGGCCGCCGACGATGCCGTAGCCGCCGTACCAGTGGTGCTCGACATCGAACAGGTGCATCGAGCCGCCCTTGCCCTTGCTGTAGCCGGAGTTCTTGGCGAACAGCTCAGCCATGATCATCCCCGGGTGGGCGCCGCGGGCGAGCGGGTGGGCGTGATCGCGGTAGCCGGTCATCATGTAGTCGTCGGGACGCAGCGCCTCGATCGCCCCCACCGCGACCGCTTCCTGCCCGGTGTAGAGGTGGCAGAACCCCTGGATCTTCTTCTGCCCATAGGCCTGCCCGGCCTTCTCCTCGAAGCGCCGCATCAAGACCATCTTCCGGTACATCGTCACCAGGACGTCATTGCTCGGCGGCACGAAAACTCTCCTTCCAGGGCGCGAAAGCGCCGGGCTCTTAACAGACGGCTCCAGCGGGTGACATGGGAGTTGTTTGCCGCGCCGCGGCGTCCGTCAGGGCTTCAGCGACGAGCAGTCTGCCCCGCCGGTCAACACCCGCACCTGCAGCGGGTACTTGCCGCCCTGCTTGTACTGGCGCCACTCCGATTCGGGCTTGTCGCACTTGAACTTGGCGTCCTTCGGCCCGCCGAGGGCGACCACGTACTCCTGGGTCCTGGCGCCCTCGCGCTCGCAGCCGCGGCAGGTGCCGGCCTGGCGCAGCGCCACCGGGGGCCAGGCGGGGGTGTCGTCGAGGCCGCCTTCGGCGACCACTCCCCGCGCGCGCCGCCAGCGGTCGACGGTGAAGCGGCACTTGTCGTCGTACACCGGCTCCGAGCGGTACTTGGTCTCGCACACGTTCTTGCGCTCGAAGGTGCCGTCGCCGCGGTCGACGTCCTTGGTGTGACAGGTCTCGCCGTCGGGGATCTTCTTCGTCGACCGCTGCTCCTTCGAGCAGCTCATCGCGTAGGCGTCGGACGGCACCGCGTCGCGCCACGCCGACTCGTTCACCTGCTGCAGCGACTCGATCGCGATCTCGCGCTTCCAGCGGTGGCCCTCGACGGTGGCGGTGACTTCCTTCTTCCACAGCACCCCGACCGCGATCACCCCCAGCAGCAGCACCCCGGCGCCGAGGCCAATCTTCATCCCCAGGCCCATCCCCGCCTTCTTCGGGGGCGCCACCGGGGCGATCGGCTTGTTGCTCCGCTCGGCCACCTGCTTCACCGCCGCCGCTTCGTTGAGCGGGCTGCCGCAGTGCCGGCAGTTGTTCGCCTTCGCCCCGTTGGGGGTGGCGCAGGCGGGGCACTTCACGTCCACCCCGTCGAAGCTGGTGTTGGCGGCCACCTCTTTGCCCGGCGGAGGGAAATAGCGCTTCGTCTCGTCCTGGGGGGCGCCGCAGCTGGGGCAGTAGCGGTTGGTCTTGCCGAGCAGCGCGGTCGTCCCGCAGAACGCGCAGTCCCACAGCATCTCGAATACGCCGCCGCTCGACTCAGCCATTGTTTTCCCCTCGAAGAACGGCGCTTACCCGCAGCTCACAGACGCAGGTCAGGCACGCTGATGATCCGCGACAGCAGCTCGACCGGGCGGCCCGAGTGATCGGTCGCGAGGTGAATCACCGTCGCGTCGACGAACTTCTTCGCGTAGTCGTTGGCGTGGGTCGGCTCGTTGTCGAACGCCGCGATCACCGTGCCCATCTTCGCCAGCTGGGCGTGCGCCTGGACCTTGTAGGCGTCGTCGCTCTCGCGCAGGGTCGGCTTCATCACCAGGCAGACCCGGTTGCCGGGCAACGGCATCCGGCACTTCTCCATGCACTTCACCGAGCCCACCCGCATCTCTTCGTGGCGGCCGGTGACGTAGACCACCTGGGCGCCGGTGTCGTGCGCCGCCTGGAGGTACTGCGGCGCGCCGGGCACCTCGATGTCGTCGACGCAGTACTCGGAGGTGAAGAACCGCGCCCCCCAGTAGCTCTTCGCGTCCGAGTAGTGCTGGTCGGCCAGCTCGGCGCTCAAGCCGCAGGAAAGCATCGCGGCCTTCAGATCCCACCCGCTGTTCCAGTGGCTGGGCTGGCAGCCCTCGAGCACCTTCAGCCCGCGCGCCGCGCCGTACTCCCGCAGGATCCGCGACTGGCGGGGGCGGTTGTCGAACACGGTGGAGTCGAGGTCGAACACCAGCAGGCCCTTCTCGCCCGCGGCCCTCGCCCGCTCGAGGACGCCGTTGAGCTGCTTCTTCCAGTCGGAGCCGATGCGGCTCTTGAAGTCGGTCATGAAGCGCGCGGTGTAGGGGCACTGCTTGAGAAAATCAACCCACCGGTCGCAGCGGATGCGCCACGCCGTCGAGCTGCTCGGGGGCAAACCGCAGCATCCGCTTGATCCCGTTGCGGTCCAGCACCAGCCGGACCAGCTGCATCGTGGTGTGCTTGTGCTCCCCGTCGTCGACCGAGAACCGGAAGGCGATGTCGAGCTGGTAGCTCTTGGCGGCCTTCACCTTGCCGACCGAGAAGTCCTCGAGGTCGACGTACTCCATCGCCGACTCGGGGTCGTCCATGTCGCGCAGCAGCCGATCGATGTTGAGCCGGATGATGTCGGTGACGCCGGTGATGATCCCGTCGTCGCCCAGCCGGGGCAGCATGTCCGAGTCGAGGATGATCTTCTTCTGGTAGCGGATCACCGTCTCGGCCAGCTCCCCCTGGCTGACGGTGATGAAGTCGTCGGTGCGCCGCAGCCGCAGCACCTCGTCGGGGACGCCGGGCGAGTGGTAGTCGACCTTCTCGCGGCAGATCCCGACCCGATCCTGGGTCACCGGGTCCATGATCCGGGTGGTGCGATCGTAGAGGTGCTTGGAGGCGAAGGACGAGAAGACCCGGCGGGCGCCTTCCTTGATCCGGTCCTTGAACATGTAGCCGACGACCAGCACGAGGAAGAAGTTGAAGCTGGCCTGGGGGATCTTGTTCTGGGCGAAGAAGACCACCCCGGTGGCGAACGCCATCGCCAGGCCCGCCGCCATCGCGAAGAGCACCTCTTCCCAGTTCTTGCGCCCCGAGGCGCGGCGCACCTTGAGGAAGAGGATGTTCATGCAGAACTTCTTCAGGAAGCCGACCCGGTGGGTGTACTCCTCGTTGTCGCCGGTGGGGCTGATCACCGAGCGCAGCTTGTTGTCCTTGCGGTAGCGCTCGTCGTTCACCACCTGGGTCATCATCTCTTTGCGCAGCTCGACGTAGATGCCGGTGCGGGGCATCTGGTCCATCTCGACCACCGTCTTGCGGAAGAACTGCTCGACGGTGAGGCTCAGGTACTCGTCGACCAGGCGGAACGAGGCCTTGGTGCGCTCGTCCAGCCCGTACTTGTCGCTCAGCACCCGGGTGACCAGCCGATAGCGGCGCAGCGTCTCCTGGACGGCCTTGACCGAGGATCGGGCCAACTGGTCGAGCGCCTCGACGGTGGCGGGGTTGCCGCGCTCGGGGGCCTCGAGCGAAGGGGCCAGCGCCACGCAGCTCTCGTTCATCTGCTTCGAGAAGCGC
>JAGSPQ010000210.1 GCA_018262385.1 Myxococcaceae bacterium
TCACCCCCGGGATTGGCACTGCACGCTGCCAACAACAGGAAGACACCCCATCGATGCATCGAGCTCACGCTTCACCCCTCCCTGAAAATGGGCCTGCGGTGATTCGAACACGCGAGGTCCCCCAGAGAAAGCTGCGCCGCCGCCATCGCTGGTTCTGCCTCGTCGAAGCAGGCTCAGCGCAGCCGCCGCCCGACCCCCGCCTGGACGAGCTGCAGCAGCCACCTCGGCGTGACCCCGACCAGCCAGGTCACCATCCGCATCCGCAGGCTCGGCACCACGAACGCGGCGCCGCGCTCGAACGCGGCGAACGTCTCCCGCGCGCACTGCTCGGCCGAGATGACGAGGAACCCCGGCGGCGACACCCGCAGCGGCTGGGCGAACGCGGCCTCGAAGCCCGTCTTCACCGGCCCCGGGCACGACTGGGTCACCACCACCCCGGTGCCCACCACCTCGGCGCGCAGCGTCTCGGTCAGCCCCGAGAGGAAGTGCTTCGTCGCGACGTAGGCCCCGAACGACGGCAGCGAGGTGAGCCCGAAGCCGGAGCTGACGTTGAGGATCCCTCCGCGCCCGCGCGCCACCATCCCCGGAAGCAGGTGCCGGATCAGCCAGGCCGGCGCCAGCGCATTGAGGGTGAAGAGCTGCTCCAGCTTCGCCCACTCCACCTGCTCGAAGAAGGCGGCGTCCCCGGCCCCGGCGTTGTTCACCAGCACGTCGACCTCGCCCATCGCCTCGAAGAGCCGCCCTCCCAGCGCCTTGACCGCCGCGAGGTCGCCGAGGTCGCAGGGCAGCACCGTCACCTTCAGGGCCGGGTGCGCGCGCCGCAGCTCGGCCGCCAGCGCCTCTAGCCGCTCCGCCCGCCGTGCCACCAGCGCCAGGTGGGCGACCCGCGGCGCCAGCAGCTTCGCCAGCTCGACCCCGATTCCGCTCGACGCGCCCGTCACCACCGCGCGGCTGCCCTCGAGCTTCAGCCTCACGTGCGCGCTTCGGCGTCGACCGCCTTCGCCACCGCGAGCGCCGAGGTCACCGCGTCCTCGTGCAGCCCGAAGCCGAAGTAGCTGCCGCAGTAGTAGCTGCCCCGCACCCCATTGAGCCGGGGCAGCAGCTTCGTCGTCTCGACCGAGGTGAAGTCGAACACCGGCGTGCGCAGCACCGTCTCGAACTCGATCAGCGCCGGGTTGAGGTCGAAGTTCGGGTACTGCGAGCTGAAGTAGTCACAGGTGTCCGGCGCCTGCGGCTCGAACCAGAGCGCGCCGTTCACCGAGGTCTCGGCGATCTCACCGTCCGGGCCCTTGCGGTAGAGGTAGGTGTAGGCCTGCACCAGCGCGCGGGGCGGGAAGGACGCCGGGTCGCGGTGCAGCACCACCCGCCCGTCTTTGTAGCGCCAGGCCCCCAGCAGCCGGCGCTCGTCGTCGGTGGGCGAGTCGAGGAGCTTGAGCGCCGTGTCGGCAGGACAGGCGAAGACGACCCGGTCGAACGCGTGGGTCTCGCCCGACTCCATCACCAGGGTCACCCCTTCTTTCGCAGACCGCACCACCGCGCGGATGTCCGCCCCGAGGCGAATGTGCCCCTCGATGCGGTTGGCGAGGGCCCGCACGTAGGCCTGGGTGCCCTTCTTGATCGCCCGCACCGAGTAGAGCGCCTTCGGCGAGATGACGTCGTGGTGGCACGCCAGCTTCTCGAGGAAGAAGCGCGCCGGCGCGTCGAGCAGCTCCGCGATGCTCATCGACGACAGCAGGCACATCACGCACAGCAGAATGGTGCGCGTGTCCCCGGTGAACTCGGGGACCATCGCCAGCAGCTCCCTCAGCGTCTTGCCGTCGAGCTGACCGGACTCCCGCAGCTTCTGGGCCCGGGCGAGGCCGACGGGCAGGCGCGCCAGGTTCCACACCTTGCTCGGCTTGAGCGCCGCGAGGCCCTGGGTGAGGAAGCCCGACAGCGTGGTGGTCATGTAGATGCCGCTGTTGGTGTCGAGGTCGTGGAAGCTCATGAACGAGTTCGGGCACATCGCCGTCTCGATCCCGAACTCGTCCAGCAGCTTGTAGAAGTTCGGGTAGCCCGCCCGGCCGAAGGCGGCCACGGCGATGTCCACCTCCACCCCGTCGCGGGTGCGGTACCCGTACGCATTCCCGCCGACGCGGCGGCTCTTCTCGAACAGCGTCACCTCGTGACGCGGGTGCAACCGGTAGGCGGCGGTCAGGCCCGCGATGCCTCCTCCAACCACGGCGATCTTCAATCCAGGCTCCTCGGGTCCATCGTGCTCCAGGAGGCGCCCCCCTCTCCGTGTGAGCGGCGGCGATGATGGCACGAGTCCCCCGGCGGGGGAACGCTCGCGCATGCCTGGATCCGTGAGCTAGGCCGGAGGGTGCAGCGCCCACCAACTGGTCGGCGACAGGTCCCGCGCGTCGAGCCAGGCCTTCGCCTGGTCCGAGACGAAGGTCGAAAGCTCGACCTCGCGCTGCGCCGAGTAGCCGCTCTTCAAGGTGATCGGCGCATAGCCCGGGTGGCACATCAGCTCGATCGCCCCTTCCTCCGGCAGCGCGAACAGGTGGGTGCGCAGCCGCTCGAGCGTCCAGTAGGCCTGCTCGCCCGCCTCGCCGAGGAAGCCGTCGTTGGTCACCCCTCCGCGTTCCTGGATCGCCCGGCGCATCCCCGGGTCGATGCTCCGCAGCGGCAGCTTGTGCTTGAGCGCGACCCGCAGGATCCCCTCCAGCACGTTGGGGTGCCTGTGGAGGTGCTTGTGGACGTCGAGGTGCGAGGCGGCGCGGCCGGTGAGCGCCTTGAGCCGCTCGAGCTGCGCCAGGGTCTCGCTCTCGACCACCTCGCTCGGCATCTCGACGATCCGCCCTTCCACCAGCCCGCCGTCGGGCCCGAGCAGGTAGCGGGGCACCTTCGAGATCGGCGGCCAGCGCGCGAGGTTGACGTGGAGGCCGATCCCCAGCGCCGTCCCGTGCACCTTCTTCCCCGCGTCCTCGCTGTGCGGGCTGTTCACCATCATCGTGGTCGAGGTGACGATGCCCAGCGACATCGCCTCGAGGATGCCGCGGGTGACCGCCGGGTCGTAGCCGAGATCGTCGGCGTTGATGATCAGCGTCGCGCTCATGGGGTGGGCGTGCAGCGGCCGAGCAGCCCGGGTGCTTCCTTCGCGAACCGATCGCTGATCTTCTTGCGGGTCTCCTCCAGGGTCGGCGCCTTCGTCTGCGCCTCCAGCTCGCACAGCGCGATCAGCGCGCGCGGATCGTCGGGGGCGGCGAGCCGGTCGGCCTCGAGGTACGAGTCGCGCGCGCCCTTCACGTCGCCCTGCTGGTACCTCACCGTGCCCAGGTAGTAGTGGCCGACCATCAGCTGGGGCGCCTTCTTCAGCGCCCGCCTCAGCAGCACCCCCGCCTCGTCGAAGTTGTTCTGCCGGTAGCGGACGAACGCGAGCTCGGCGGCGGCGGCCGGGTCGAGCTCCTTGCTCAACACCTGGGTGAGCGCCTTCGCCGCTTCCTCCAGCCGCCCGGCCTGGGACAGCAGGTAGCCCTGGCGCATCAGCAGCTCAGCCGAAGGCCGCTTCTTGAGCGCACGGGTGTACTGCTCGAGCGCTCCGGAGGAATCGCCCTGCGCCTCCCGCATCGAAGCCAGCGCCAGGTTCGCCGCCGGATCGTCGGGCATCAGCGCGTCGGCCCGGCCCAGCGCCGCCTCGGCCCGCTTGCCCTTGCGCACCGCGCTCGCCGCCCGCCCTTCGAGCAGGCAGGCCCTCGCGCTCTTCGGGGAGTGGGCCAGCCAGCTCTCGGACAGCTCGAGCGCCTCCTCGTACTCCTTCGCGTCGAGCAGCAGCTTGCCGGCGGCCTCGAACTGCGCGTCGGTCGCCTTCGGGTTCTTCCCCATCGCCAGCAGCAGCCGGGCGCGCGGGGCCCCCTCGACCGCGGCCTGCTTGAGCGCGTCGGCGGGAGACAGCGGAGGGCGGTTGAAGAACCACCCCGCCCCGCCGACGGCCAGCGCCAGCACCAGCGCTCCACCGATCGCCTTTGGCACCCACCCCGGCAGCGGCTTGCGGGCGGCGGCCCCCCGGGTCGGGGCGGAGGCGGCCGGCTGGGCCGGATCGTCGACCACCTGCAGCTGCGGGCGATCGCCTCCGCTGGCGCCTTCGCCCGAGTTGGCGCCGTCGGGGCGCTGCCCGTTGGGCACTGACGGATCCGCCTCGCGCGCCTTGCGCAGGGTCTGCCGCTTCGGGTCCTTCTCGGGAGGAAACAGGGTGCCCAGGTACTCGGCCACCTCGCCCCCCGAGCCCACCTGCGCCTCGCCGCCGACCTGCTCGATCGCCTCGACCAGCTCGAGCAGCGACTGGAACCGCGCGCTGACGTCGTGGGCCAGCGCCCGCAGGCAGACCGCCTCGAGCAGCATCGGCACCGCCGGGTCGAACACCCGCGGAGGCTTCGGCTTGCCGGCCGCGATCGCCAGCACCACCTCTTCGACGCTGGTGCCGGTGAACGGGCGGTGGCCGCACAGCTGCTCGTAGAGCATCACCCCGGCGGCGAAGACGTCGGCCCGGTGATCCACCGGCTTGGCGAGGATCATCTCCGGCGACATGTAGAAGAACTTGCCCTTGAGCGTGCCCGGCTCGGTGCCGGCGCCCCAGCTGGCGGTCTTGGCGACGCCGAAGTCGATCACCTTCACGTCGCCCTGCGAGCCGACGTGCACGTTGTCGGGGGTGAAGTCGCGGTGCACCAGCATCAGCGGCCGGCCTTCTTCGTCGGTGGCGTTGTGCGCCGCGTCCAGCCCCCGGCACGCCTCGCAGAGGATCCGGAGCATGATCCCGGTCGGCACCCGCCGGCCGGTCTCGGCCGCCTTCTCCCGCAGCTCGGCGAAGGTCCGCCCGTCGAGCAGCTCCATCGCGATGAACGGCTCGCCGCCTTCCTGCCCGAGGTCGATGATCCCGACCACGTTCGGGTGGTGGATCTGGGCGGTGATCCGCGCCTCGTTGAGGAACATCCGGACGATCTGGTGGTCCTTCACCAGGTGGGGCAGCAGCCGCTTGATCGCCACCATCGGGCCGAACTCGCCCGCTTCGCTGATGTGGCGGCCGACGTACACCTCGGCCATTCCCCCGGTGGCAATCCGGGAGGTCAGCCGGTAGCGGCCGAACCACATGGGGGATCCGAGGTTCTCCAAGCGGTCGAGACTCTAGCCCCAGAAATCGCCCTGGAGAGGCCAACTGTCGGTGCGTTACCGGCCCGCTACCGGAGCAGGGCGCTCGCCGGCAGCTCGACCGGCAGCTTCAGCGGCTCGAGCAGCGGCGGCGGGCACAGCGACTGCTCGCCATGCTGCTTGTAGATCCGGCAGATCAGCGGCCGCTGCTCGTAGATTCCGCACTTGAACTGGCCGTGGGAGGTGTCGAGGGCCGAGCAGTGGCCTTCCTCCATCCGCATGAACCGCTCTTTCTCCTCCGCGCCGACCACGAACTTCTCGGCCAGCGCGGGCCCGAGGGCGGCCAGGTCATCGTCGAAGACCTGAACGTATTGGGTGGGCCCGAAGCAGCAGCGACCGCAGGAGAAACACAGGGAAGTGGAGTCTGAGTTGATTGGCGGTAGAGACACGTGCGCCCACCTTACGTGGATGTCCGCGGAAGTGCCGACAATCGCCCACCGAGGACCGGCGGGGGCCAATGATCATTCCCGGCCACTGCGGCCACTGACTACTCGTGCCGCAGCGTCCCGAAGAGCCGATCGAAGATCGACAGCGTTGCGCTGTAGTTGCAGTCCCGGCGCTGGTGGTGCGCCTCGTGAACGCCGGGGGTGACGTACCAGTTGAGCAGCGGGACCCGGTGCCACCAGCGGGGGAAGACCTCCACCCCGCAGTGGGCCAACAGGATGCTGCCCGACAGGAACAGGCTGACGATCACCAGGCAGACGAAGTGAATCGGGATCAGGAACATCGCCACCGGCATGAAGCCCATGATCAGCACCGCTTCCACCGGGTGGAAGGCCAGCGCGGTCCACAGGGTGGGCGAGGTCGAGTGGTGGTGCACCACGTGGATCCGCTGGTACAGCACCTTCACATGCAGCAACCGGTGCAGCGCGTAGAAGTAGGCGTCGAAGAGGAAGATGTACAGCCCCACCTCGAACAGGCCGCGGCCCAGGGTCAGCGGGTCGCTCGCCAGCGGGAGCAGGCCTTCCCGGACGAGGAGCGTCGCCCCCGCTCCCATCGCCAGCCCCACCACCGCGGTCAGCGCGGTGTAGCGCACTTCGTGGCGGAGGGTGTTTTTGGCCCGCAGCTGGGCGGGGCCTTCGGGGATGTTCATCAACGAGCCCGCATGATTTTAACTGGCACTTAAGGACTGAATTTATACAAACGTTTAACACACGACACTGTCCACTGCTTTCTCGAGGAGCCCGCTGATGTCGCAGATTGTTGCCCGCCCGACCCGCGATCCGCTGGTCTGTTTTCAGGTCGAGCTGGAGCCGCTGCTGGATCACTGGGCCTTCGTGCCCGACGAGGCGGGGCTCGACCCGGTCTGGCTGCGCGCCCAGGAAGAGGTGCGCAGCTACACCCTGCGGCACGACGTCGCCGACCGGGCGAACGTGCGCCGGGGAAGGCCGTCGCTGCACAAGCTGCTCGGCAAGGGGCGGCTGGGCGAGGACCTGGCGATCGTGGCCGGCGATCACCTCTACGCCCGCGCGATGGAGGCGATGATGAGCGCGCCGTCGCCCCACGCGGTCGCGGCCAGCCAGTTCATGCTGCGGATCTGCCGCCACACCGCCGCCGGGCAGCACCTCGACCTGACCCTGTCGCGGGCGCCGCTCGAGCAGGTCCGGCTGTTCCAGACGCTGAAGGTCGCCCACCTGAAGACCGCCCAGTACGGCTTCGTCGCCCCGCTGGTCTGCGGTGCGATGCTCGGGGGCGCGGCGCCCGGCACGCTCGACGCGCTGGCCCGCATCGGCCGCCTCGCCGGGCTCGCCTACCAGCTGCGGGACGATCTGATCGGCCTCTACGGAGAAGACAAGGTCACCGGCAAGGACGGCGGCGGCGACTTCTTCGAGGGCAAGCGCACCTTCCCGGTGGTCGCGGCCTGGACCCGCGCCGACGCGAACGGCCGGCGCACCCTCGAGGCGCTCTGGAACACCCGCACCGAGCCGCAGCTGGCCACCGCCCGGCTGGAGGTCGCCCGCTGGGGCGGCGTCACCACCTCGCAGCGGGTGGTCGATCGGCTCACCCGCACCGCCCGGCGCACCCTCGCGTCCCTCGGCCATGGCCCGGCGGTGGAGTTCCTCGACGGGATGCTCACCGGGCTGGCCCGGCGGGTGGCCTGACCGCGTTGCCAGCTGTTCGCCTTTCCGGCTCCAGAGGGTAGAACGGGCGGATGAACCGCCTGCGTTTCTGTCTCAACGACCACTGGGTCGAGGAGACGAACGTTTCCCCGACCACCACCCTGCTGCGCTACCTGCGCGACACCCGCGGCCTCACCGGCACCAAGGAAGGCTGCGCCGAGGGAGACTGCGGGGCGTGCACCGTCGCGGTGGCCGAGCGGGGCGACGACGGCAAGCCGCAGTGGCGGGCGATCAACGCCTGCCTGGTGCTGCTGCCGATGGTCCAGGGCAAGCACGTCGTCACCGTCGAGGCGCTCAGGGATCCGGCCACCGGGAAGTACCACCCGGCCCAGGAGGCGCTGGCGAAGGCGCTCGGCAGCCAGTGCGGCTACTGCACTCCGGGGATCGTGATGTCGATGTTCGAGGCGACCTACCGCGGCGATCTCGACGCCGGGTGGAAGCTCGACGATCAGCTCTGCGGCAACCTCTGCCGCTGCACCGGCTACCGCCCGATTCGCGACGCGACCAACGAGGTCGCCGGCAGCTGCCCCAAAGATCGCTTCGCCGCCGAGCTCAAAGAGGCCGCCCCGCAGTCGATGCAGCTCGACTACCAGGCCAACGGCCAGCGCTACTTCACCCCCGACTCGTTCTCGTCGCTGTGGGACGTGCTCGACGTGCACCCCGACGCCCGCTTCATCCAGGGCGGCACCGACCTGTCGCTCGAGATCACCAAGAAGTTCGCCCGCCCGCCGAAGCTGGTCTCGCTGGAGGCGGTGGCCGAGCTGAAGGTGATGCACGAGACGGTCGACGGGGTGTCGATCGGCGCCGGCGCGATCCTGTCCGAGCTCGAGCGCTTCGCCGAGAAGCGGGTGATTCCGCTGGCACGGATGATCCGCTACTTCGGCGCCCGGCAGATCAAGCACCGCGCCACCCTGGGCGGCAGCCTCTGCACCGCCTCGCCGATTGGAGATCTCGCTCCGGTGCTGCTGTCGCTCGGCGCCACGGTGGTGATGCGCTCGCGCGCCGGCGAGCGGCGGGTGCCGATCGACGCCTTCTTTACCGGCTACCGGAAGACCGCGCTCGGCCCGAAGGAAGTGCTCGCCGCCGTCGAGCTGCCCCGGCTGCCGGCGAGCGCGCTGGCGAGCGCCTACAAGGTCTCGAAGCGGCGCGAGCTCGACATCAGCACCGTCTCGGCCGGCCTGTACGTCGAGCTCGACTCGCACCGGGTGGTGAGCCGCGCCCGGCTGGCGTACGGCGGAATGGCGGCCACCCCGAAGCGGGCCGGCCTCGCCGAAGCGGCGCTGGTCGGTCAGCCGTGGAGCGCCGCCTCGATCGAGCTCGCCGCCGCCCAGCTGGGCCAGGACTTCCAGCCGGTGTCCGATCACCGCGGCTCGGCGGCGTACCGCGCGCTGGTCGCCCAGAACCTGCTGCGCGGCTTCTTCGAGGAGACGAAGCTCACCCCGGTGCCGCGGCTGCCCGAGCACCACACCGGCACCGTCATCACCTACCTCTAAGCGCCCATGGCCGAGATCCTTCCCCCCCGCTCTCCGCTTCACCAGCCGGCGCCGCACGAGTCCGGCCTGCGGCACACCAGCGGAGAGGCGCGCTACGTCGACGACTTCCCGCCGCCCCGCGGAATGCTGGTCGGCCAGGTGGTCACCTCGCCCCACGCCCACGCGAAGCTGAAGCGGCTCGACGTCACCCGGGCCCGGGCGGTGGCGGGAGTGCGGGGGGTCTTCACCGCCGCCGACATTCCCGGCGACAACGACGTCGGGCCGGTGATTCACGACGAGCCGCTGTTCGTGAAGGACGAGGCGTGCTTCCTCGGCCAGTCGGTCGCGCTGGTGGTGGGCGAGAGCTACGAGGCCTGCCGCGCCGGCGTCGCCGCGGTGCTCGCCGAGTGGGAGCCGCTGCCGGCCCACACCACCCTCGACGCGGGCCTGGCGGCGGGCAGCTTCCTGTCCGAGCCGCACGTGATGCAGCGGGGCGACGTGGCGGCCGCGCTCGCCAGCGCCGAGCTGAAGCTGAGCGGGACGATCCGCACCGGCGGCCAGGAGCACTTCTACCTCGAGACCCAGGTGACCCTGGCGCTGCCGGAAGAGGGCGGCACCCTGCGGCTGCACTGCAGCACCCAGCACCCGACCGAGGTGCAGGCGATCGTCGCCCACGTGCTGAAGCTCGGCCGGCACCAGGTGGTGGTCGAGGTGCCGCGGATGGGCGGCGGCTTCGGCGGGAAGGAGACCCAGGCCGCGCCGTTCGCCGCGATGGCCGCGCTCGCCGCGCTGAAGCTGCAGCGCCCGGTGAAGGTGTGGCTCAACCGCGACCAGGACATGGCGCAGACCGGCAAGCGCCACCCGTTTCTCACCCGCTACCAGGCGGGCTTCACCAAGGGAGGCGAGCTGACCGCGCTGCAGCTCGAGCTGTACGCCGACGGCGGGTTCTCCAACGACCTGTCGCGCGCGATCCTCGACCGGGCGATGTTCCACTCGGACAACGCCTACTGGGTGCCGAACCTGCGCTTCACCGGCCAGGTGGTGAAGACGAACCTGCCGAGCAACACCGCCTTCCGCGGCTTCGGCGGCCCGCAGGGGATGGCGGTGGTGGAAGAGATCTTCAGCCGCGCGGCCGAGCAGCTGAAGCTCGAGCCGGCCGAGGTGCGGCGGAAGAACTTCTACGGCGCCGCCCCGAACAACCTCACCCCGTACTTCATGGAGGTGAAGGACAACCGGATCGCGCGGGTCTGGAGCGAGCTGCTCGCCTCGAGCGACTACGCGAACCGGAAGGCGCAGCTCGAGGAGTTCAACCGCACCCACCCGTGGAACAAGCGCGGGCTGGCGATCACCCCGGTGAAGTTCGGGATCAGCTTCACCACCTCGTTCTTGAACCAGGCCGGGGCGCTGGTGATGATCTACGCCGACGGCACGGTGCAGCTGAACCACGGCGGCACCGAGATGGGGCAGGGGCTGCACACCAAGATGGTCGCCTGCGCCGCGCACGAGCTCGGGATCCCGGTGGAGAACGTGCGGGCGATGATCACCGCCACCGACAAGGTCCCCAACACCTCGGCCACCGCCGCCTCTTCCGGCAGCGATCTGAACGGCCAGGCGGTGCGGGCGGCGTGCGAGGTGTTGCGCGAGCGGCTGCGGCCGGTGGCGGCGAAGCTGCTCGGCGTCCGCGAGGTCGAGGTGCTGTTCGCCGGCGGGAAGGTGTTCGGGCGCGACACCCCGGAGCAGGCGGTGCCGTTCGCGGCGGTCACCGACGCGGCGCACCTGGGCCAGGTGTCGATGTCGGCCACCGGCTTCTACCGCACGCCGGACATCACCTACGACAAGGCGGCGGGCCGGGGAAAGCCGTTCCACTACTTCGCGTACGGCGCGGCGGTGAGCGAGGTCGAGCTGTCCGGGCTCACCGGCGAGCACCGGCTGCGGCGGGTAGACATCCTCCAGGACGTCGGCGCGTCGCTGGTGCCGACGATCGATCTCGGGCAGGTCGAGGGCGGCTTCCTC
>JAGSPQ010000211.1 GCA_018262385.1 Myxococcaceae bacterium
CCCGCGACGGTGAGCGTGACCGAGCCGGCGGAGCCGGAGCCCGAGCCGCAGCCCGAGTCTCCCGGAGTGCGGTTGAGCGCGGGGCTCGAGGGCCAGGGCTTTCGCAACGGCGCCACCCTCGGCGTGCTGCTGGGACTGGAGGGCGACCGGTGGGGCCTCAACGCCAGCGGGCAGAACATCGCGGTGCTCGCCGAAGACGGCTCGGGCAGCTTCGATCACCTCCAGGTCGCCACCGCCCACCTCACCTTCGCATTCCTGACCGGACGCTACGGGCGGCTGCGGGTGGAGGCGGGGGCGGACGCGGTCTTCGCTCCGAACCTGATCGTGATCGGCCCGACCGCGGGCTTCTCGGGGACGCTGTGGATCGGGGGCCCGTTCGCGATCGAGGGCTCGGTGATGGTGACGCCGTGGCCGTACCGGCAGCTCGACGGGAAGCTCGGCGCCGCGCTGGGGCTGGGGCCGGTCGGAATCCGCGCCGGAGTTCGCGCCCAGGTGCTGGATGACCGCGGGCTGGTCGACGGAGTGATCCACCAGGACAGCTTCCTCGGCCCGTACGTCGGTCTATCTCTGGTGTTCTGACCGCGGGCGCGCGTTAACTCCTCGCGCATGGGGATCGTCGAACGCGACTTCATCATGCGACTGGTGAAGCAGCTGGCCGAGCTGTTGGCCCGCGCGATGAAGCTCCAGGCGGCGAAGAAGGACGAAGAGGCGGCCGAGGTGATCGAAGCCGGCTGCCTGTCGCTGCTGGGGATCGACTGGAAGACGCTGGCCTGGGTCGACTCGGCCTCGGCCGCGCAGCTGCTCAAAGCGCCGGTGCGAATCCGGGTGTTCGCCGCGCTGCTCGAACAGCGGGCCCGAATGCACCGGGAAGCAGGCGAGCTCGCCCAGGCGCGCTCGAAGTTCCAGCACGCGTTCGAGATGTACCGCGAGGCCGGAGACGATCCGGAAGCCGTCGGCGGCGCCAGGCGCACCGGGGCCGAGATCGACGTGTTGCTGCTTCCTCAGAAGTACCGCTGACGGACGCTCGCTACGCTTCGGTCGCGGCTGCCGCGGGGGCCGGGACCTCGATCCCGACGCGCGAGGCCAGCTCGGGCCGGCGCAGCTTCCAGATCACGCCGTCGAGCCAGTAGTGCGACAGGGTGAGGCTGACCCAGACCACCCCGCCCCAGGTGTACGCGTCCCAGCCCTTGCCGCGGGTGACGAAGGCGCCGGCGTAGATCACTGCGTACACCGCGCCGGCCATCGCGAGCAGAAAGGCGAAGTAGAGCGTGCCCCGCAGGTAGCCGGGCTGCCCGAGCCAGCTGACGATCTTCGCGTCCGGATCGACGCCCGCCTTCCAGGTGCTGCGGTGGTAGTGGCGGACGATCCCGAGGTACTGAAAGCCGTGCCAGCACGCCGCGGCGGCGAAGGCCGAGGTGTCGTCGGTGGTGATGAAGTGGAACGGGACGAAGAAGCCGATCGCCGCGCAGCCGAGGAAGGCCGCGCGCAGCCAGGCCGCCTTCGCCCACGGCTGGTTGCGGTTGCGGAAGCGATCGAACAGGTAGACGGCGAGCAGAAACGCGACCGGGCCGAGCAGGCCGTTGACCACCGCCGCGGGGAGCGGAACCCAGAAGACCTCGTAGCCGAAGAGCACCCGCGGCCCGATGTGGATCCGGTGCAGCAGGCACCAGAGGACGAACACCATCAGCAGCGGCTTCTCGACCCGCATCGCCAGCGAGGTCTCGGGCTCGCCCGACTTGCGCTGGTAGATCCGCAAGATCCCCCAGTTCTGCGCGACGAAGTGCCAGGTCGCCCAGTAGAGGATCGCCGAGTTGAGGATCCGGGTGCCGGTCGTCCCGAGCGCCAGGTTCGCAAAGACGACGAAGCCGGCGATCAGCAACGGGACGCCGATCAGCAGGAAGGGCTGCCGCTTCCACTCGCGCGCATCGAAGTACACCCGGGTCCAGGTGGAGATCAGGTGCGGGCCATTGGAGATCACCGCCACCGTGGCGAGGATGTAGAAGCCCGGGACCTTGAAGACCGTCGCGGCGAGCCAGGCGAACAGCACTGCCGTCACGCTGAGGAAGAAGAAGAGGAAATCCTTCGTCGGCGAGAGGATGAACAGCGAGCGGGGGGCGGCGAGGTCAGCGGTACTCATGCGTGGGGCCGCGTCCTATATCAGGCAACTAATGATTCCCATCCGGCTGGTCCTGCTGCGCCCGCGCAACGCCGACAACCTCGGCGCGATCGCGCGCGCGATGAAGAACTTCGGCCTCACCGACTGGGTGGTGGTCTCTCCCAATCCCGAGCTGCTCGAGGCGCCGGGGATGCACCGGCTGGCGGTGAAGTCGGGCGAGCTGCTCGAGACGGTGCGCCGGGTCGAGACGCTGGCCGAGGCGATCGCCGACTGCACCTGGGTGGTGGGGACGACGATGCGCCACCTCGACGGGCGCCGGCGGCTGTTTCCCGAAGAGGTGGCGACCGAAGGGCTCGAGCGCGGCGAGCGGTTCGCGATCGTGTTCGGCGACGAGCGGAGCGGGCTGAGCAACGAGGATCTGGGGCAGTGCCACGCGCTCTCGGTGATCCCCACCGCCGAGGAGCAGCCGTCGCTGAACCTCTCGCAGGCGGTGGTGGTCTACGCCCAGGCGCTGTTCAACGCCGAGCGGGCGAGGGCCTCGTCGGGAAAGCCGCCTCCCTCCCCTGCCCTCGCCGACGACGCGATGCTGCGGACGGTGAAGGCCGCGCTGGGCGAGGCGCTGACCGGGTGCGGGTTTCTTCGGGACGACGGGCGCAGTGCGCTCGACGAGCTGATGGCGACCCTGCTGCGCGCGCACCCGACGCGCAAAGAGGCGGCGCTCTGGTTGGCCGCGCTCAAGTCCGAGGTGAAGGCGCTCACTCGCCGTTGATGTCGTGGAGCAGGGAGAAGGCGGGCACCGTCTCTCCCCGGAAGGTCCGTTCGACCGAGGCGATCGACCACACGTCGCGGTTGGGGACGTTCGAGCGGCAGGTCGCGACGAACTGGCAGCCGATGCAGTCGTTGGCCGGCGCGCTCGGGTGGCCCCCGTCGAGCGCGAGCTGGAAGAGGCTGTTGGGATTGATCTTGAAGCCTGCGAGCTCGGTGAAGCTGGCGGCGTAGCGGTTGTGTTCGGCGTAGTGCGCCTGCTGGACGGCGCCGATCTCCCGAAGCTTGCCCAGGCACGGGCTGCGCTTGACGACGAAGAACCCCGGCAGCACGGCGGCCGCCACGGCGCCCACCACGAGCACCGACACCAGGCCCACCGCGATGTTTGCTTTTACCCCCAGGGTCGCCACGCCTGACCAGCCTACACGTGTGGCGCAATGATCGGCGCGGTCTCGCCACGCCGCTCAAAAGGGGGCTCGGTTCTCCTGGCCGGTGATCACCCGGAGCCCACAGGCAGTCCGTGGCTCGGGCCGCTCAACCGCGGTCAAACCCACCACCTGCTCCCGCGACACTCTTGCGTGCGGTTTGAGGCGTCGGCTGTTGCTGCCCCCCCGGGTGAGCCGGGTGTGAGGGGGTCGCGGGGAGGTGGCTTTTTGCCACCCCGGCGAAAGGACTCAGTTCCCGTCCGAGCTGCCCCAGCGGTAGCCCAGGTCATCGATCTGCCTCAGCACCTCTTTGAGCAGCGGCGGCGCTGAGCCCGCCGGGGCCAGCCGCTGGTGGTGTCCCAGCGCTTCCTCGTACGCCTCGTTTCCCGCCGGGTCGAAGGTGTGGAAGACCAGCTGATCGATCTCCGCCAGCCGCGCCGACATCAGCTGAAGCAGCGCCATCAGCCGCTGGTTGCCGCCGTACGCCCCGCAGCCCCAGTGGCCCGTGTGGATCACCGTTCGCGCCTCGGGCCCCCCTGCCCGGCGCGACTCCTCGCGCGCGGCCGCGAACCCGGTGGTCGCGATCCTCACCACCCGGCTGAGCTGATCGGGGCCGTAGCGTCCGCTCCCGCCGGGCGGGGCCTCCATCGCCAGCACGTGAGTGGTGGTCGGAGGATCCAGCCGGGTCACCAGCTCGCGAATGGTGTCGGGGTGCGCCCGGTGCATCGCGTTGCCGTAGATCGACCGCCCGCCCCGCTCGGTCACGATCGCGCACGAGCGCTCGGCGCCCATCACCAACACCGGGGTGGCCAGATCGTTCTCGGTCGTCAGCGGCGGGAAGTTGGCGATCGACTCGGCCAGCAGCAACTCGCGCAGCGAGGCGAGGATCGGGTGCTCCGCCACCTGCATCTCGTCCTGCGCGAACAGCCCCGAGCCATACCCGTAGAACAGGCTCGCGTCGGCGAAGTTCACGTGCCACGCCACCGTCCCCGGCTCGGGCGGCGGGTAGTCGTAGATCCCCGCCTTCGCCTCGCATCGAACTGCCCGGCTCGGCACCACCGGCGGCAGCGCCTCCGCCCGCCAGCGCGACGCCTCCAGGCTCCCCCCTGGAACGACCCCCGCCGGGCAGGCGATCGCGTGGATCAGCTTCTTGTTCCCGTCGGTGAAGCGCGGCGGATGCTTCCGGGCCAGCTGCGGCGCGTCGAGGGACAGCCGCGCGAGGGGATAAAGAGTCATAATGACTTTTTAGCCGGATCGTTCTGGAGAAGGCAAGTCGCCTTGCCTTTGCGGCGCGTGTGGGGGATACGCGGCGCCTTCAGTTTTAGCCCTTCAGTGGGCACCCCAAAGAGGAGGTGAACAGGCTCAATGACGACCATTCGCGTCAAGGACGGCGAGTCGATCGAAGGAGCGCTCAAGCGCTTCAAGAAGGCCACCGAGAAGGCAGGCATTCTCTCCGAGATTCGTAAGCGTGAGCACTACGAGAAGCCTTCGGTAAAGAAGAAGAAGAAGGCGCTCGCAGCGAAGAAGCGCGCAGTGAAGAAGCTTCGCAAGAACTTCTAAAGCGGCTCCTCGCGTTCGTCTGGATCAGACGCACGTCAGTGATCCTGGGGAGGTTGGCGTCGTTTGCCAGCCTCCCGCATTTTTCGGGCGCGTTTGCCCAATGGAGAAACCCAGATGGCCACCCTCAAAGAGCGCATCGATGCGGACCTCAAGGACGCAATGCGTGCGAAGGACGAGATCAAGCTCTCCACGCTTCGGATGATGAAGAGCACCATCAAGTACAAGGAAGTCGAGCCGGGCGCCTCGCTCCTCGACGACGCCCAGATCCTCGGGGTGCTGGCCACCCTGGTGAAGCAGCGCCGCGAGTCGATCGAGCAGTTCCGGGCCGGCAAGCGCGACGACCTGGCCGACAAGGAAGAGAAAGAGATCGCGGTGATCCAGCTCTACATGCCCCAGCAGCTGACCGCCGCCGAGCTGACCGCCGAGGTCGCCAAGGCGATCGCCGAGGCGAAGGCCACCAGCGCCAAGGACATGGGTGCGGTGATGAAGGTCGCTTCCCCACGGCTGAAAGGCAAGGCCGAGGGCAAGGCGATCTCGGACGAAGTCAAAGCGCAGCTGGCGAAGCTGGGTTAGGTCCAAGCCGCCACGTGATCCCGGATTCAAAGATCGACGAGATCCGCGAGCGGATCGATCTCGTCGCGCTGATGGGCCGCCACGGGGTCGAGCTGAAGAAGTCGGGGCGCAGCTTCAAGGGCTGCTGTCCGTTTCACCAGGAGAAGACGCCCTCGTTCCACGTCTGGCCCGAGGAGCGCCGCTTCAAGTGCTTCGGCTGCCAGGCCGGCGGCGACGCGTTCAGCTTCCTCCAGCGGCTGTTCGGCAAGTCCTTCCTCGACACCGTCCGCGACCTCGCCAAGGACGCCGGCGTCGATCTCGACGAGGCGATCGACCCGGGCCTCAAAGAGAAGGCGCAGATCAAGGACGCGACCGACGTCGCCGCCGAGCACTTCAAGTCGCGGCTGTGGGATGCGGTCGTTGGCAAACGTGCTCGGGAGTACCTGCTGAGCAGAGGTGTTACTGAGGACGTGGCGCGGGCCTTTGGGCTCGGATGGGCGCCACTGGCCTGGACAGAGCTGGCCGACAAGCTGCGCGAGCGAGGGTTGATCGCGGCCGCAGAGAAGGCAGGCCTGGTTTCACCCAGGAAAACTGGCGATGGCCACTACGACATGTTCCGCGGACGACTGATCATCCCCATTCGCTCTCCTGAAGGGCGCACCATTGCTTTCGGCGGCCGCCTCCTCGAGGGCGACGACGGACCCAAGTACCTCAACTCGCGAGAGTCGAAGCTCTACAACAAGAGCGAGACCCTCTACGGCCTCGACCAGGCGCGCGACGAGGTGCGCAAGAAGAAGAGCGTGGTGCTGTGCGAGGGGTACTTCGACTGCATCGGGCTGCACCAGGCGGGGGTGAAGAACGCCGTCGCGCTCTGCTCTACCGCGCTCACCCCGGGGCACATGACGGTGCTGGCCCGGGCCGAAGGAAAGGAATTGGTGCTGCTGCTCGATGGCGACGACGCCGGACGCAAGGCGGTCGAGCGGCTGGCCGCTCCGATCCTCGCCGCCGGCGGTAAGGCCCGGGTGGCGGCGCTGCCCGATGGCGAAGATCCCGACACCTGGGCGCGCAAAGTCGGCCCCGAGGCGGTGCACAAGCTGATCGAGACCGCTCCCACGCTGTGATGCGGTCGGCCTTCTTCGGCGCGCTGTCGGGGTTGATGGGCCTGCCGGCCGCGGAGCTGGAATCGACGCTGAAGGGCAAGCCGGGCGCCACGGTGAAGGCGGTGCCCAAGCCCGCGCCGGGCCTGGAGGAAAAGCCCCCCGAGCAGTGGGAGGCGCTGTTCGCCGCCGGGGTGCTGCGCGACGTGCGGCTGCTGGGCAAGGACCAGTGGCGGGCGGCCGATGAGCTGAAGCACACCGGCCTGCGCAACCTGATCGCGGCCCTCGCCACCGGGCACTCCCGCGAAGACGCGCTCTACGAAGCGAGCGAAGCGGTGAAGCGGACGCTAGAAGAGCAAGCGCTTCAGAAGTCGTTACCTGAAGACGACCAGGCGTTGGAACAGTGGTTCCTGGTGGTTTGTCGAAGGCTGAAGCTCCGGGGACTCGAGGAGCAATTGACCCGAATCGCGAGGGAGCTGGCGCAGTCGGGCGGCTCTGGTTCGGACTTGACGGATGAAGCGCGCGAGATGCTTTCGCAGCAGGCGCAGTTGTTGGCGCTGAAGAGGCAGATCCAGGCTCAAAAACCCTGAAGACCTTTCATTGAACTTTTCGACCGTTGTGGAGTAACAGCCGCGGTTTCACATTTTGCTTCAACTCTTAAGCGACCATAGGCGGACCTAAGCACCATGCCCACCAAGAGCACCAAGGCGAGCAAGGCTCTCTCCAAGAAGGACAAGGAGCTGAAGAAGAAGAAGAAGGGCGCGGAGCGCGAAGAGAAGGCGCGCATGAAGGCGCAGACCGAGGCCCGGACGGCGGCGGACGCCAAGGCCTATTCGGACGCTCAGGAAGCGGCCGCGATTGCCCGCGAGAAGCTGAAGAAGATGGGCAAGGGCAAGGGCGAGGTCGACTCGACCGACATCGAGGAGCAGGCCGACGCGGCCGCTGCCGACGTCGACATCAACCTCGACGCCGAGAAGGACGTGGTCGAAGAGGAGCCAATCGGCGACCGCAAAGAGGTCAAGGACCTGATCGAGGCGGGCCGGCAGAAGGGCTTCCTCACCTATGACGAAGTGAACGACGCGCTGCCGGCGGACGTCGTGTCGTCGGATCAGATCGACGACGTGATGAGCATGTTCGGCGACAACGACATCGAGATCGTCGACGCGCAGAAGGCGGCGCAGGCGACCGAGGTCAAGCCGACCGTCGCGGCGACCGACGAGGCCGAAGGCGAGAAGGCCAAGGAAGAGGAAGAAGAAGAGAAGGAAGAGGAAGAGCCGGGCGGCAAGAGCAACGATCCGGTTCGCCTCTACCTGCGCAAGATGGGCTCGGTCTCGCTGCTGACCCGCGAAGGGGAAGTCGAGATCGCCAAGCGGATCGAAGAGGGCGAGAAGGAAGTGATGCGCTCGCTGCTGGCCTGCAAGGTCGCGGTCTACGAGCTGATCGAGATCGGCGCCAAGCTGAAGACCGGCAAGCTGCGGATCCGCGAGGTGGTGAAGGACGCTCCCGAGGAGCCCGCGGCGGAAGGCGCCGAGGTCGAGGTCGAGGAAGTCCCCGACGAGACGACCGAGGCGGGCCAGATCCAGCTCAACCAGAGCGAGCTCAACCGGATCGAGACGATCTGCAAGGGCCTGGAGAAGCTGCGCAAGCACGCCAAGGACTGCGACGATCTCGAGGAGGACCTGCAGAAGAAGGCCTCCGAGGCGAAGAAGAAGGAGCTGCGCCAGGACGTGAAGGACCTGCGCGTGAAGATGATGGACGTGCTCGAAGAGCTGCGGCTGAACAAGAAGCAGATCGACCGCATCGTCGGGCACATGCGCACGCTGATCGAGACCGTCGACAAGGCCGAGCAGGACCAGAAGGACTACTACCGGCAGTACGGCATCCCGGTGGCGGACCTGAAGGTGATGCTCAAGCAGGCGATGGGCGACGACGTGGCGGCGAAGAAGCTCCAGCGCCGGATCAACATCACCCGCGAGGGGATGGAGGCGATGGACCGCGACCTGCGCACCGCCGACCGGAAGATCCGCGAGATCAAGGAAGAGACCAAGCTCTCGACCGAGCAGCTGCGGGTTCAGTACGAGGCGATTCGCGGTGGAGAGCACCGGGCCGAGCGCGCGAAGAGCGAGCTGGTCGAGGCCAACCTGCGCCTGGTGGTGTCGATCGCGAAGAAGTACACCAACCGCGGCCTGCAGTTCCTCGACCTGATCCAGGAAGGCAACATCGGCCTGATGAAGGCGGTGGACAAGTTCGAGTACAAGCGCGGCTACAAGTTCAGCACCTACGCGACGTGGTGGATCCGCCAGGCGATCACCCGCGCGATCGCCGACCAGGCACGCACCATCCGCATCCCGGTGCACATGATCGAGACGATCAACAAGCTGATCCGCACCAGCCGGTACCTGGTGCAGGAGATCGGCCGCGAGCCGACTCCGGAAGAGATCGCCGAGAAGATGGAGCTGCCGCTCGACAAGGTGCGGAAGGTCCTCAAGATCGCGAAGGAGCCGATCTCGCTCGAGACCCCGATTGGCGAGGAAGAAGACTCGCACCTGGGCGACTTCATCGAAGACAAGACCCTGGTCAGCCCGTCCGACGCGGTGATCAACATGAACCTCGCGGAGCAGACCCGCAAGGTGCTGGCGACGCTGACTCCGCGCGAAGAGAAGGTGCTGCGGATGCGGTTTGGGATCGGCGAGAAGTCGGACCACACGCTGGAAGAGGTGGGTCAGGACTTCGAGGTCACCCGCGAGCGCATCCGGCAGATCGAAGCGAAGGCGCTGCGCAAGCTGCGGCACCCCTCGCGCAGCAAGCGGCTGCGCAGCTTCGTCGAGTCGTAAGTCAGGCCGGTGGCCGCACGGCCACCATCACCAACGACGCCGGCGCCTCGCTGAACTCGGTGCGCCGAAACCCGCTCTTCTCGAAAGAGCGGATCGCGCGCTCGTTCACCCGCAGCGGGTCGATCACCGCCACCCGGAACTTCGGGAACAGCTCGGCCTCGAGGAACGCCTTCAGCACGGTGGTCCCCATCCCCTTCCCCAGTCCCAATGGGTCGGCGAGGAAGAGATCGACGCCGGCCAGTTCCTCTTTGCGAAACGCGGTGAACAGGCCGTTGGTCGGCTTCACCACTCCGTCGGGCAGCGAGTCGTCGCGCACCGGGTAGTACTGGGCGTACCCCACCGGCTGCTCGTCGAGCTCGATCAGGTAGCCACGGGCGGTGTCCTCGCCGCGCGCGCGGGCGCCGTACCTGGCGGCGATCTGCTCGAGGGTGAAGCTCTCGCCGCGGGTCCACCACTGCTTGAGGTGCGGGCGGGCGAACCACTCGTGCATCAGCGGCAGGTGATTGAGTCGCAAGGGGACGAACTGGATCACCCCCGAAGCCTACTCCTCAGTGGATCGAGACTTTGGGCCCTGTTTCGGAAGCCGGCCGGGCGGCGGCGAGCCGGCGGCACTTGGCCACCACCTGCTGGGCGAGCTTGGGGGCGGCCTCGGCGAGCAGCTGCTTGCGCAGCTCGGCGCCTCGCCGGCTGGACAGCGGGGGGCTGGCGCGGACCTCGCCTCGAACCCGCTCGTGGACGGTGAAGAGGATGGTGCCGGTCTTCACGTCGAACAGGGTGGCCTCGAGGACTCCCGCTTCCTCCACTGTCTCGCCGGGCGCGAAGAAGGCGCCGAGCAGCGTCGGGTAGAGCGCCGCCCAGCCGTTGCTGTGGCTCTCTTCGTTGAAGCGCTGGCGGTAGAGCAGCAGGTACTCGGTGCGGTAGCGGCCGGCCAGCTCGCGCAGCCCCGACACGCCCCGGTCGATCGGCCAGTCGGTGGAGACCTCGGTGGTGAGCTCGAACAGCCCGCTCTGCTCGAGGGTGTCGGCCACCTGGGCGGGAGTGGCCTCCTGGGGGACTTCGCCGTCCGGCTCGTAGCGGCTGGCGACCGGGACCACGCCGAGGCGGGCGTCTTCCTCGAGGAACACCGGCGAGGCGAGGATCGCGCGCAGCTCGGCCTCTCCGAGGGCGCCCTTGTCGCGCGAGAAGTGGTTCTCGGTCAGCACCGGCTGGGCGGCCGCGGCCTCGAACAGCAGCGGCGCCAACTCGGGCATCGCGGCAGACCGGTGGGCGCAGGCGGAACTGACGGCAGCGAGGAGGAGGACGGTGGGCAGGCGCATGGCGGGGTTCTCCGGGGGCGAGGAGGCGAGCGGAAGAATCCCGTAAGGTGGGCGGCGGGACTTCACGCCGCGCGCACCGGATCTTCATTTTTTCGTCATCTCATGACTCCTCCCTTTCCGCTTCGCTCTCCCCCCTCGCCTCACTCCGTTCGTGCTCGGGGCCGGTCGTCATGCCTCATGACTCCTCCCTTTCCGCTT
>JAGSPQ010000212.1 GCA_018262385.1 Myxococcaceae bacterium
TGGGTGGCGGTGTTGCTGACGATCGTCCGGGTTTGCGGCGCGGTGCCGCCGGTCAGGATGTTCACCGTGTACCCCGCCCACTGGTTCACCGCCCACGCCTGGCTGGTGTCCGAGAGCGTGGTCGCGGTCGATCCCGTTCCCGCGCCGGTGACCGCCGGGGGATGGATGATCGCGTAGCCGCTGGTCGCGTTCGGGTTGGTTCCCCACGCCTGGCTGACCGTGAGCTGGGTGGCGGTGTTGCCCGCGATCTCACGTACCTGCCCGATCCCGGTGCCCGCGGTGAGGTAGAGGCTCCACCCCAGCCACTGGCCGGCGACCCACGCCCGGCTGGAATCGGTCAACGTCGTCGCAGCGCCGGCGGTGGCGCGCCGGGCGGGGAACGCGTCGGTGACCACCGCGTTGGTGACCGCGACCGGCCCGTTGTTGACGACGGTAATGGTGTAGTTCGTCGCGCCGCCCCAGGTCACCGCCGCGGTGCCGTCGGTCTTGGTGATCGCCAGGTCGGTGAAGGGAACCCCTCCGAAGATCGCCGTCTCCACCCGGGGGCCGAGCAGGCGCGAGACGCTGTCGGCCTTGATCCCGTAGTTGCCGTTGGTCACCTTCGGCGGCCGCTTGACCGCGTAGACGCTGGTCGTGTCCGGGCAGACCGTCCAGTTCGGGCTGATGTTGAGCCGGGTGGTCGAGTTGGAGTCGATGTTGCGCGACTGCCCGGCTCCCGTGCCCGCGACGATGGTGAGGGTCCACCCACTCCATTCGGAGGCCAGCCACACCGCCGCCTTGGTGCTGTCGTCCAGCCGGGTGTTGCTGCAACCAGCGGTGGTGGCGGTGCCCTGGGTGGCGGGCGGGTTGATCACGCCGTAGGTGCTGGTGGCGTCCGGGGTGGGCGCCCAGTTGTTTCCCGCCATCAGGGTGATCGAGGTCGCGGTGTTGCTGGCGATCTCGCGGGCCTGCCCTGCTCCGGTGCCGGTCAAGATGTAGACGGTGTGCCCGCGCCAGGCGTTGACCGCCCACGTCTGGGTGCTGTCGTCCAGCCGGGTCGCGCCGAAGGTGGGAGTGACGGTTCCGGCGGTGAGCGGGGCGTACGCGCGAACGGTGACCGAGAAGGTCGCGCTCGCGCCAGGGTTCATGTAGCCGAAGTTGCACGAGACGGTGGTGCCGGTGCTGCCGACCGCCGGGTTGAGGCAGGTGGCTCCGGGGGCGTTGGTCGAGACGTAGGTGGTGTTGGCCGGGATCACCTCGTCGGCGGTGACGTTCGGCGCCACCGCGCCGGTGTTGTTGGTGACGAGGAAATTGTAGGTGAGGTCGGTGTCGAGGTTGATCTGCGGCGGCGCTGTCTTGGCGATCGAGAGCTCCGGGAAGCTGGCCCCGAACCCATCGACGTACACCTCACCCCAGTGGGCGGTGAACCGGCAGCCGGCGGCGTAGACCTCGATCTGCACGGTGTCCCCGACCTGGAGCGCGACGTTGCCGGGCGCGACGTCGAAGATCTGCCAGTCGGTGAAGAGCCGGGCCGTGGCGCCCGTGCCCTGGACCTGCCACGGAGTACCCGGCGAGTTGGAGAAGTTGAAGTTGCTGTAGAGATCGCCGGCGCGAGGGGCGGTCAGGTTCCGCAGCATCACGAAGAAGTACGGCTGGTCTTCCTGGATGTGGCCGGCCGCCTGGAGCACCGGCGCCAGCAGGAACCGCACGTGAATCTGGCCGTCGGCCGGATCGACGTCGGCGTTGGTCGTCGTGTACGACTGCCGCAGCGAGTTGACGTTGCCGTTGTTGCCCAGCTCGTTGATCACCGCCGAGTGGGTGCCGAGCCTCGGCCACATCGGGACGCCCGGCCCCGCCACCAGCCCATTGAGCGGCTGGGACTGGTTGGGGCCCGTGACGACGTGAGTCAGCGCGGCGTTGCCGGCGTTGGGGGTGAGGTTCAGGTTCGCTTCGGTCGCCGGAGGCCACGGCGGGTTGTTGATGCCGCCGTTGTCGTTGAGGAACCTGCGCACCGTCCAATCGGGAGCGAGCGCCCCGGACTCGAAGCCACCGTTGCCGAAGAGCGGGTCGGCCTTTCGACCCACGGGCTTCGAGGGCTCGGGCGGAGGCGGCGCGCACGCCCCCAGGACCGCCAATACCAGGGACGCAGACAGCAGCCCGAGGGCGCCCACCCGGTGCGAATTCTCGTAGCGCATGCACGGACCTCCGCTGACTGCGACTGCCGGCTCCTGAACCTTGATCGGCTTCACGGAGTCACCTCGTGGACTTCGGTCTTCGGCGCAGTGACCACGACGAACTCGACCCGCCGGTTGTTCTCGCGTCCGACGGCAGAGGTGTTCACGTCGGCGGGGCGATCGGGGCCGAACCCTTGCGCCTCGAGCCGGGAGGCCGCCACGCCCTTGCCGGTGAGGAAGTCCCGCACCGACTCGGCGCGCCGCTGCGACAGCTTGCGGTTCGTCTCGGGCTTGCCGACGTTGTCGGTGTGGCCCTCGATCCGGATCTGCTCGATCTCCGGGTGCTCGTTGAGCACCTGCGCCACCTGGGTCAGCAGCGGGAAGCTCTTGGGCTTGATCGTCGCCTTGCCGGTGTCGAAGAAGACCTTCTCTTTGATCACCAGCTTCTCGCGGGTGATCACCACCAGCTGCTTGAGCTCTTTGGGGCAGCCCTGGTTCTCGACCAGGCCCTTCACCTTCGGGCAGTTGTCGAGCTCGTCGGGCACGGTGTCGGCGTCGGCGTCGCGCACCGGGCAGCCCTTGCGATCCGCCGGCCCCGCTTCGGCCGGGCAGGCGTCGTCGGGGTCGAGCAGGCCGTCGGAGTCGGTGTCGGGCCACGGACAGCCCTTGTTCTCGCTGGGCCCGGCGACCTTCGGGCAGCCGTCGTCGCGATCGGCCACGCCGTCGGCGTCGGTGTCCGCCCACGGGCAGCCCTTGTTCTGCCTGGGCCCGGCGACCTTCGGGCAGCCGTCCTCCGGGTCGAACAGCCCGTCGCCATCGGAGTCGACCTGCGGGCAGCCGCCGTTCTCTTTCGGCCCCGAGACCTGCGGGCACCCGTCGTCGGGATCCCGCACGCCGTCCTGATCGGGATCGCGGTCGGGACAACCGGAGAGTTCCATCGTCCCCGGCTCACGCGGACACTGATCGTCGGCGTTGACGATCTGGTCGAGATCGAGATCGAGCTGCGGGCAGTCTTTCGGCTCGTGCGCCTCGCCCGCGACGCAGCGGCGGTTGGGCAGCGAGAGGCCGGCGCCGAGCATCACCCGGAACGCGGGCGTGCCCGGAGTGCGCCCGAACCCAGGCCCGCCGATCGCGAACAGCTCGACCGGCCCGAGCAGGTAGCGCGCGCCCAGGAGCACCTCGGCCGAGGCCCCGGTGCGGGTGAACGGCACCCAGCCGAGCACCGTCAGCTCGCCGCGCAGCCCCTCGTTGGTGGTGGCCGCGCTGGCGCCCAGCTGCATCACGCTGCCGACCTCGTCGCCGACGGTCGGGTTCTCGGGAGACAGCACGCGGCCCTGGCGAATCAGCGCTCCGACTTCGGCGCCGGCCCGGATCAGGCCGAACCGCTTGCCGGCCCCGAGGCGCGGGTTGACGGTGACGCTGGCGTCGCGGGTGAGCGCGGCCGAGCTGCCCAGCGGCAGGCCCAGGCCCAGCTGGAACGCGAGGTCGATCGGCCGCTTCTGCTCTTCGGACAGCAGCGCCAGCCGCGCCTGCAGCCAGGGGGTACCGAGGCCCGCGCTCGCCAGCGGCGTCAGCTCGGGGATCTGATCTCCGCTCTGAAACACCACCACCGGCAGCTGAAGCCCGACCTCGAGCCAGCGGGTGATGCCGTACGCGGCGAGCAGGTGGGCGGTGACCCGGCTGCGCACCACCGAGCGCGGCGCGGCGCCGACCTGGAAGAGCAGCAGCGGGTTGTGCTGGTAGTGCGCGATCAGCGAGCCGCGAAACTGACCCGCCGGCAGCAGATCGCCGCTGCCGATCAGCAGGCTTTCCCGTTGAGACGGGTTGAAGCTGAGGTGTTCGAGCTCGAAGCTGGGCAGCTCGCGCGGGGTCTGGGCAGCGGCGGTGGTGCTGATGACGAGAAGTGCAAGCCACCGGCATCGGACCAGCCGAACGAAGGGCATGGCGCCGATAATGTCAGCTTTCGCTCTTTCGTTCCGGCCAGAAAATTGAACCGGAGCGGTGAGCGCGGGCGCCCTACAAGCCGCTCAGAAAACCGAAGGTGTCTCGCCAGCACCGCAGGGCGCTGGGGGTGAAGACGAAGGCGTGAAAGGCGTGCGGGCCGCGCGGGTAGACGCGGGCCTCGGCGCGGCCGCCCAACGCCCTGAGCGCCTCGGCCAGCCGCTCGGAGTCGGACTTCAGGAGGTCCCACGCGCCGACGGGGAGGAAGAACGGGGGCAGCGGGCGATCGGGCCGCCCTCGCTGCTCGAAGGCGACGACTGGATCGGCGAGATCGAGGCCATGCGCGTGGTCGAAGGACGCGCCGTGGAGGTAGGCGTCGGTGACCTCGACGATCCGATCCCAGAAGTAGGTGTTGGGGGTGAGGTTGAAGCGCTCGGGGTTGCTGACCTGGAAGAGGCCGCAGGCGGGGACGACGCCGCGGGGGACGACGCCGGCGTCGAAGACTTCACGCGCGAACGGCTCGTGGCGCCGGTAGGTGGTGGCGAGGGTGAGCGCGGCCGAGAGGTTGGCGCCGGCGGACTCTCCCGCGACGAAGATCCGCGACGGATCTCCACCGAGCCGCTCGACGTTCTTCAGCAGCCAGGTCCACGCGGCGCAGGTGTCTTCGATCGCGGCGGGGAAGACGTGGTTGGGCGCGAGCCGGTAGTTGATGCTGACGACGAGGTAGCCGCGGCGGGCGAAGACGAGGCCGAACACCCAGTGGGTGTCCTTGGAAAGGATCCGGAACCCGCCGCCGTGGATGTAGAGGACCACCGGCAGCGGCCCCTGGCGCCCCCGCGGGCGGTAGATGTCGAGGGTGTGCTCGGGCAGATCCGAGTCGCGGTACTTCAGGTTCCGCTCGACCTCGACGCCGTGCACCCAGGGCTGGGCGATCGGCAGCCAGCTCGCCGAGCTCGCCGCGCCGCGGAAGAAGCCGTCGGTCACCGCCGCGCCGAGCCGACGCCTGACCCGGCCGCGGAAATCCAGTGGAGGGCGCTCGATGACCGTCATGACTTCGGCAGGGCACGCGCGACCGACTCGACGACCTCTTGCGGGGTCGGAAACCCCGCACGCGTCTTTTCGACCACCACCTGTCCGTTCACCGCCACCTCGAAAATTCCGGAGTGTCCCACGACGAGCTCGGCGTCCACGTCGAGCTCTTCCTTCAGCGCAGCCGCCGCACGGGCAGCCTTGGGCCGATAGCCTCAGGAGGTGCAGTAGGTAATCGTGACGTTCATGATCAACGAGTTAACAGGTCGTACGCCAACTTCGCCACCAGTCCAGCAAGGACGGAGAGCACGACCCCGCGGATGATTGGCGCGCCCCCCTTGATCGCGACCGAGGCGCCGACCAGCCCGCCGAGGAACTGACCGGCGGCCATCGGCAGGGCGATCGCCCACACCACCTTGCCGGCGATCCCCAGCATCGTCACCGTGGCGAGGTTGGAGGCGAAGTTCACCACCTTCGCGTCCGCGGTCGCCTTCGGCAGCGACTCGTGCAGCAGGGTGACGAACGCGATGATCAAGAAGGTGCCGGTGCCGGGGCCGAAGAAGCCGTCGTAGGCGCCGATCGCGACCGCGATCAGCCCGGCGATCAACAGCGGCCGCGCTGGGCCCGGCCCCGCAGGTGCGTTGCCCGGCCGCTTGACGGCGACGAAGACCCCGGCGGCGACGAGCAGCACCAGCACCAGCGGCTTGAGGACTTCCCGATCGAGCACCAGCAGCAGCGCGGCGCCGGCGATCGCGCCGAGGGCTCCGAGCGGGAAGGTGATCTTCGCCCGGGCGGGATCGATGTAGCCGGCGCGGGCGAAGCGGACGACCGAGGCGAACGAGCCGAACACCGACTGCCCTTTGTTGGTGCCGAGGGCGAAGTGGGGATCGAGGCCGGCGGCGAGCAGGGCCGGCAGGGTGAGCAGCCCTCCCCCACCCGCGATCGCGTCGACCACGCCCGCGATGAACGCGACGACGCTCAGCGAGATGAGGGTGGTGAAGGACAGATCCACGGCGGAGGCGGCGGACCTTACTCAGCTTCAGCGCAGCGGCACCGAGACCGAGTTGCCCGAGACCACCACCGGCTTGCCGGGCGCGCGCGACAGATCGAGCACGATCCGGCTTCCGCCCGGGAGCTTGCCGACCCGGACCTTCGCGATCACCCCCGAGGCGGACACGGTGTGGCTCTTTCGCGGAGCGGCCCCGCGGACGTCGATCGCGAGCCGATCGGGGTTGCGCAGGGTGAAGGCGCGGGTGATCGCTGCCTTCGGAGCGAGGGTGAGGGTCAGCGCGAGCTGGTTGCCCTCCACGGTGGTGTGGATCGAGCGCACCGCGCCGGAAGGGATCGCCACCGTCTGCGCTTCGGACTTCGCGGTGGGCTCTTCCTTCGCGAGCACCGCGGCTTCCGGC
>JAGSPQ010000213.1 GCA_018262385.1 Myxococcaceae bacterium
CGTCGTGACGCACTTCAACCACCCCAAGGAGGTCACCCCGGACGCGGCGCGCGCCTGCGAGCTGATGGTGGACCACGGGATCCCCGTGGAGAACCAGGCCGTGCTGATGCGGCGGCTGAACTCGAGCGCGCGGATCGTCAAGGAGCTTTCGCACGCGCTCCTGCGGATCCGGGTGCGGCCGTACTACCTGCACCAGATGGACGTGGCGCAGGGGCTGGAGCACCTGCGGACGCCGATCGCCGCCGGGATCGAGATCCTCGAGCAGCTGCGCGGCCACACCTCCGGCCTGGCGGTGCCGCACCTGGCGGTCGATCTGCCCGGGGGCGGGGGGAAGGTGACGCTCCAGCCGGACTACGTGATCGAGCGGGGCCCGCAGCAGACGGTGCTGCGAAATTACAAGCACGAGCGCTACGTCTACCCGGAGCCGGAAGAGAAAGACTGCTCCTGCCCGTACGACGAGGTGTGGACGAAGCGCTGAAGGCTACTTGTGCTTGCCCTTGCCCTTCCCCTTGGCGGGAGCCGGGGCGGGAGCGGTCTGGGTGGTCGAGTCGGTGAGCCCCGCGGCGTTCTGATCGTCGACCGCGTCCTGGGGCAGGCCCTTCTCGACGATCGGCGCCGCGCCTTCCTTCTCTTCCATGATGATCGGATCCCGCCCGGCGCCCCCGCGCTGAATGGTGATCTCTTTGGGCCCGCCGGCGGCCTCTTTCTCCTTCGCCTTCTCGGCCTCGGCGGCCTTCTCTTTGGCCTCCAGCGCCTCTTTCGCCTGCTTGGTGGCGGCGAGCTCTTCCCGGCTCTGCTTCGAGGTGTAGCGGTTGTAGGCCTTCGGCTCGACGTTGTGCTTCTCGAAGACCTCTTTCTGGGCGGCCGCCTGCTCGTCGATCATCTGCTTGCGCTCGCCGCTGCTGAGCTCGGACGACTTCTTGTTGCCGTGCTTCTTCTCGACTTCCTTCATCGCCTTGTCGACGTCGCGGTCGATCTTGGCGGCCTTCTCGGGGTTGAGCTCGTCGTCGGCGGCGAAGGAGGGCGGGGCGAGGCAGAGCGCGGCCAGGAGGAGGGCAGATCTCATGGGAACGACCTTAACCTTCCGCGCTACTTCGCGCAGGACGCGCAGCCTTCGATGAACCGGGCGCAGTCTTCCTGCGAGGTGACGCAGCGCTTCTGAAAGTCGTCGCGATCGGAGTGCTTGCCGGCGATGTCGCACGACTTCTTCGACAGCCCGCATGCCTTGTCCTTCAGCGAGCACCACTCGTCGCACTTCAAGTCCTGGCGGCTGCGCAGCTCTTCCAGCTGGGAGGCGAAGCTGTCCATCTGCTCGTCGTCGGTGCCGGCGAGGTTGCCGGGCGTCTGTTTCGGGCAGGCGAGGAAGCCGAGCGCGAGGGCGGTGAGCAGGAGGAGGCGTTTCATGGGGGCAGGCTTAGCCCACCCCACGGGGGGGTAAAGGAAAGTGTGACGGCGTGGGCGCCGGAGGCTTGTTCCGCTCGCGCAGCCAGACGAAGAGCGAGATGGCGATGATTGCCGCCACCGCCAGCCGGCGCAGCCACGCCTCGCGGGCCCGGGCAGGGGAGCTCGCTGCGGCGCGCTCGGCCTCGACCCGCAGCCGGTGGACCTCTTCCCGGTGGAGGATCAGCGCCGCGGCGGCGGCCGAGGCGGGCAGGGGCTCGGCCACCGGATGGGCCAGCTCGGCCTGGAGCCGGGTCGCGAGCGGGCGGCGGATGGCGTCGGCGAGCGGCTCGGTCTGGTTGGCCAGGGCCCGGGCGGCCTCGAAGAACAGCACTTCCCACTCGGGCAGCCCGATGCCGTAGAGGGCGGCGCACTCCCCGGGCGACCGGCCTTCGAGGCAGTGGAAGGTCAGCACCAGGGCGGAGCGGGAGGGCATCTGCGCCAGCGCGCGCTGCAGCTCGACGGGCGTCATCTGGGGCACGGGCTTCCTTTTGCCAATTTCTTGAGGGGGGATCTACCGCCCGTACACTTCATTCGTGTCGATCCGTTCGGGGTGGCTGGCGCTGTTGCTCTGTCTTCCCGCCGGCGCGGCCGAGACGATGCGGGTGCAGATGGGCCCGGCGGTGGCGACCGCGCAGATCGAAGGCGAGGCGCTGGCGACCGGAGAAGACGCCGAGGACGCCCGGTTCTCGCCCGCGGGGGCCGGCCGGCACCTGGTGGCGCGGGTGAATGGAAAGCTGACCGTCAACGGCGAGCCGGTGATCGGCGATGCGATCCGGTTTCGGGCCGGGCTGCTGGCGCGGGATGCCGGGGTGCCGGGCGATCGGCCGCTGAAGGCGAACGGGATGTTGGTGCGGGGTGACGTGGTGGCGGTGCTCCAGCCGGCCGGGGTGCTGCTGGTGAACGTGCTGCCGCTGGAGGACTACCTGGTCGGGGTGCTGGGCAGCGAGATGCCCCGCTCGTTTCCGCCCGAGGCGCTCAAGGCCCAGGCGGTGGCGGCCCGCACCTACGCGCTGCAGAAGAAGCTCGAGCAGTACGGGCAGCCCTTTCACCTCGGCAGCAGCGTGATCAGCCAGGTCTACGGAGGCCTGAAGGCCGAGGATCCCCGCACCCGCGAAGCGGTCGAGGCGACCCGCGGGCTGGTGCTGACGTACGATCTGCAGCCGATCGAGGCGTACTTCCACTCGAGCTGCGGTGGGAAGACCGAGTCGGGCGCCAACGCCCTGGGCCGGGACCTGCCGTACCTCAAGCCGGTCAGCTGCCCGTGCGGGAAGCTGCCCAGCAGCCAGTGGTCGATGGGGATCAGCAGCGACGAGCTGAAGGCCGCGCTGGGCACCCGGCCGAGCGCGATGAAGATCGAGGGGCGCACCTCGACCGGCCGGGCGAAGCGGATCCACTTCGCTCCCAACCGGAGCCTCGACGCGGTCACCTTCCGCGAGCGGCTGGGCTACACCCGGCTGAAGAGTCTGCAGTTCGAGCTCGAGCCCAGGGGGGCCGGCTGGACGATTCACGGTCACGGCTTCGGCCACGGCGCCGGCCTGTGCCAGTGGGGCGCGAAGGTGCTGGCCGACCAGGGGAAGGACTTTCGCGAGATCGTCGCGCACTACTACCCGGGCACCGAGCTGCAGGTGTTGTACTAGTAGCCTGTCGTGCTCACCTCAGACTTCGACTTCCAGCTTCCTCCCGAGCTGATCGCCCAGACGCCGCTGGCGGCCCGCGACGCCTCGCGGCTGCTGGTGCTGCGGCGGCCCTCGGGGAAGATCCAGCACCGCCGGTTCGCCGAGCTCCCCGCGCTGCTGCGCAAGGGCGATCTGCTGGTGCTCAACGACGCCCGGGTGATCCCGGCCCGGCTGCTGGGGAAGAAAGTCGGCACCGGGGGGAAGGTCGAGCTGCTGCTGATCCGCCCGGTCGCCCAGCTGCTGCGGGCCGAGGCGGCGCTCGAGGCCAGTGCGCAGGTCGAGTGGCAGTGCCTGGGGCAGGCGAGCAAGGGGCTGCGGGCCGGCGCCCAGGTGGAGTTCGAGGGCGGCTTGCGGGCCGAGATCGTCGAGGCGGTCGGCAACGGCGACTACGTGGTGCGGTTCACCTCTCCGCTGGCCACCCTCGCCGCGGCGCTCGAGCGGGCCGGGCGGCTGCCGCTGCCGCCCTACATCGACCGGCCGCCCGACGCCGCCGACGCCGAGCGTTACCAGACGGTGTTCGCGCGGGCGAAGGGCTCGGTGGCCGCTCCGACCGCCGGGCTCCACTTCACCCCCCAGCTGCTCGCTTCGCTGGAGGAGGTGGGGGTGCGGCACGCGTTCGTCACCCTCGACGTCGGCCCGGGCACCTTCCTGCCGGTGCGGGAGGGGGCGCTGTCCGCCCACAAGATGCACGCCGAGCGGTGCAGCGTGCCGGCCCAAACCGCGGCGGCGATCGAGGCGGCCCAGCGGGTGGTGGCGGTAGGGACGACGGTGGTGCGTACCCTCGAGTCGCTGGGGGGCGAGGCGGGCGAGCTGGACACCTCGCTGTTCATCCTCCCCGGGTTCAAGTTCGAGGTGGTGGGCGCGCTGCTGACCAACTTCCACCTGCCGCGCTCGACCCTGCTGATGCTGGTCAGCGCCTTCGCCGGCCGCGAGCAGACCCTGGCGGCGTATGCCGAAGCGGTAGAGGAACGGTACCGGTTCTTCAGCTATGGAGACGCGATGTTCATCGAGGACGATTCGCCCGAATGACCCTGCCTGTTCCCGAGCTGCGCGGCGATCAGCGGGTGGCTCCCTCGCTGGTCCGCTTCGAGTTGCTGCACGTGGACGCCGGAACCGGGGCGCGGCGGGGGCGGCTGCACACTCCGCACGGGACGATCGAGACGCCGATCTTCATGCCGGTCGGAACCGCCGGGAGCGTGAAGGCGGTCGCTCCGGACGATCTGATCACCCTCAACGCGCAGATCATCTTGAGCAACACCTACCACCTGATGTTGCGCCCGGGAGAAGAGCTGATCGCCGGGCAGGGCGGGCTGCACCGGTTCATCTCGTGGGATCGGCCGATGCTCACCGACTCGGGCGGCTACCAGGTCTTCAGCCTCGCCGAGCGCCGGAAGATCACCGAGGAAGGCGCGGCGTTCTCCTCGCACCTCGACGGGGCGAAGATCCTGCTCACCCCCGAGCGGGCGGTCGAGATCCAGGAAGTGCTCGGGCCCGACATCATGATGGCCTTCGACGAGTGCCCGGCCGCGACGATGGAGCGGCCGTACTTCGAGGAGTCGCTCGCCCGCACCACCCGCTGGCTGCACCGCTGCGCCAGGGCGTGGTCGCGCGGTCGCACCTCGCTGTTCGGGATCGTCCAGGGGGGGATGCACGAGGACTTGCGGCGGCGTCACGCCGAGGAAGTCTGCGCGGTCGACCTGCCCGGCTACGCGCTGGGCGGCTACTCGGTGGGCGAAGCGCCCGAGGCGATGCACGCCGGGGTGGCGTTCTCGGCGCCGCTGCTGCCCAAAGACAAGCCGCGCTACCTGATGGGGGTGGGCACCCCGCTGGATCTGGTGACCTGCGTCGGGGCGGGGGTCGACATGTTCGACTGCGTGATGCCGACCCGCAGCGCGCGCAACGGCCTGCTGTTCACTTCCCAGGGCAAGCTGGTGATCAAGAACGCCCGGTTCGCCCGCGACAATGGGCCGCTGGATCCGGACTGCCGCTGCTACACCTGCCGGACGTTCTCCCGCTCGTACCTGCGCCACCTGTTCGTGTCGGAGGAGCTGGTGGCGATGCGGCTGAACACGCTCCACAACCTGCACCACTACCTGGACCTGATGCGGAAGGTGCGCGAGGCGATCGAGCAAGACCGGTTCGGCGAGCTGGTGCGGCAGCAGCGCGACCTGGGCCGGGTCAGCTCTTAGGCTTGCAGGCCTTGACCGTCGTCCCGCTGGCGCCGTTGCACTCGTACTGATCGCGGCACTCGTTGGCGCCGGTGCAGATCGGGGCACAGACCTGGCTGCCGCTGACGGCGGCGCAGACGCTGCCCGCCGGGCACTCGGACAGGCCGGCGCCGAGGAAGCTGCAGCTGTGGGTGCACATCCCGCCCGGCGCCGCGGTGAGGCACAGGTGCCCGGGCTGGCAGTCGGGGTTGGCGGTGCAGGGGGCGCCGAGGCCGGCGGGAGCGTTGCAGGCGACGACGGTCAGGAATGCGAGCGACACCAGAGCGCGTTTCATTGCCGCGGGCGTGTACCACAAACGCCTCTGAAGAGAAGACCAGTTGGCTTGCAGGGCCCCGACGCCCCTGCTATGCGGCGCCCCTTTGCAGTCACTCTTCTAAAGGCAGGAAATCCATCGTGGTTCACTCGTTTCTCGTTCTTGGACAGGCCTTTGGCGGTGGCGCCACCAACCTGCTGTTCTTCGCGGGGCTGGCGGCGATCATGTACTTCGTCCTGATCCGGCCGCAGCAGAAGCAGGTGAAGGAACAGCAGGCGATGATCTCCAGCCTGAAGAAGGGCGACGACGTGGTCACCACCGGTGGAATCCTCGGGAAGATCGCGCTGGTCACGGACAAGACGGTCACCCTCGAGGTCTCCTCGGGCGTGAAACTGCGAATCCTCAAGTCGGCGATTCAGGCGAAGGTCACCGTCGGTGACGAGCCGGTCAAAGACGAGAAGAAGAGCGACGACAGCAAGAAAGAAGAGGTGAAGTGATGGATCGCAACTGGTGGACGCGGGTGGTGATCATCCTCGCGGTCGCGTTGGGCTCGCTGTGGTACCTGATCCCGACCTACTACTCGCTGTTCGTGGTCGATCGAAAAGACCGCAACAACTTCGCGGTGCTCGACGCCCGGATGCCTGGCTTCGCGCCGGCGGGGAAGCACCGGCTGTCGCTCGGGCTGGACCTCCAGGGCGGCATCCACATGGTGATGCGGGTCGACACCAAGACCGCGCTGATCAAGCGCAATGAGCGCCGGGGCGTGCAGATCGCCAACTGGGTCAAAGAGAAGAAGCTGGGCGAGGTGAAGGTTTCCAGCGACCCCGACCAGCTCCAGCTGACGCTGGTGGCCACCGATCCGGCGACGATGGACGCGATCGAGAAAGAGGTCCTCGCCACCTTCGACGACTTCGGCAAGGTCTCGCGCGA
>JAGSPQ010001028.1 GCA_018262385.1 Myxococcaceae bacterium
CGGGCATGTGTCGAAGCTCGAGAAGGACGCGCTCTTGCGCCGGGTCGGAGAGCGGCCGGAGTTCGAAGGCACCAAGATCGAGGAATTGAAGGAGCTGATCGAAGACAGCGTCTTTCGCCTCTCGAAGACCCAGAAGCTGGACGACGTGCTCGCCTCGCTGCGCGCCCGGCTGCCGGATCACAAGAACCGGCTGCTGGCGTTCGGCCTGGCGACCGCGGTCGCGCTGGCGGATCAGCGGGCGACCAGGCAGGAGATGGGGCTGTTGAAGACGCTCCAGAAGGGCCTGGGGATCAGCGAGGACGAGGTCGCGCGGATCATCGAGGTGGTGGAAGACGGCTCGTCGCTTTCCGAAGCGCTGGGCGAGCCGGCCGAGCGGCTGTACGCCGAGGTGATGGTGCTGGTCTCGGTCGCCGACGGCGTGCTCGAGGCGAGCGAGGCCGACGCGATCGTCGAGCTGCTCGCCGGAGACCCGATCTTCGCCCACGTCAGCGCGTCCGACGCGCGGCGGATCGTTCGCGACTCGCTGCTCCACCTCAAGGAGCAGGGCCTCCCCGGCCGGCTGGCGGTGCTGGCGCGCGGGCTGACCACCCACAAGCAGCGGGTGAAGGCGTTCAGCCTCGCCGCCCGGGTGGTCGATGCCTCGGGGCACGAGCCGAGCAAGCAGACGACCAAGATCCTCGACCTGCTCCAGGCCACCTTCGGGCTGGCGGACGACGAGGTCGCCAAGGCGCACTCGGAAAGCTGATGCCTGCTCCGCTCACCACGCATTCCAGCAAGGGGCCGGTGCGGTTGGCGCTGCCGCCATCGCTGGGCCAGGCCCTGGCGGGAGAGCGCGGTCGCCGGCTGGAGGCCTTCCTCGGCCAGGCGCTCAAGCGCACCACCCAGGTGGTGGTCGCGGCGAGCTACGAGGCGCTGGCGAAGGAGCTGCTGTCGGGCAAGTGCGAGGCGGCCTGGGCGCCGCCGTTCGTCTGCGCGCGGATCGAGGCGATGGGAGTGCGGGTGCTGGTGCGCGGGGTTCGCAACGGCGCCTCGAGCTACCGGGCCGCGCTGCTGTGCAAGGCCGACCGCCCGTACACCCTCGACACCCTGCAGGGGACGAAGGCGTCGTGGTGCGATCGCGACTCGGTCGGCGGGTACCTGCTGCCGCTGGCGCTGCTGCGCAACAAGGGCCTCGATCCGGGCAGGCTGTTCGCCTCTCAGGCCTTCTCCGGCAGCTACCAGGCCTCGCTCGACGCGCTGCTGAGCGGCGAGGCGGACCTGACGAGCATCTTCGCCTCGGGCGGGAAGGGGGCGGTGACGTCGGGGGTGGACGAGCTGCTGCCCGGCCGCCAGCACCTGGTGAAGGTGGTGGCGTACACCGAGGAGTCTCCCAACGACGGGGTGGCGGTCGCGATGAGCACCCCGACTGAGCTGACGATGGATCTCGAGCGGGTGCTGCTGCAGCTGCACGAGTCGACCGAAGGCGCGGCGATCTTGAAGGACACGTTCAGCGCCGATCGGTTCGAGGCGGCCCCGCGGATGGGTTACCGCGCGCTGTACCGGGTCGCGCTCGCCAGTCTTTAGCCGGGCGCTACCAGCTGAGCTTCATCTCGACCCGATCGGCCGCGGTCTTCTCCCACGCGGTCTTGATCGTCAGCCCCGCCAGCCGCTGCAGCGCGGCGGTGGCGAGCCCGGCGTGGAACTGAACCGGCAGCACCTCGCCCTTGAAGATCAGCGTCCCGGCGTTGGCGGTGAACGGCCCCACCACCCGATCGCCCGGAGCGAGCATCGGCTTGAGGGTGGCCATCATCGCCTTCATCAGCGCGTGCGGCGTCTGGCCCTTCAGCTGCTCGATCGGCTTGCCCAGCGGCGAGCGGAGCAGCCCGTCCATCGCCCAGGTGCCGATGTCCTGGAAGGCCGGGTCGACTCCGCCGCTGTTGGGCGCGAGCAGCTCGACCGCCTTCCACAGCAGCCGGAGGAACTCGGGGGTGGGGTAGGTGAGCGCGTCGACGAAGCTGCGCGCCTCGAGCATCGACGAGCGCAGCGGCTCGGTGGCGGTGGGGCCATTGACCCGCAGGGTGTGGCCGAACAGCGCGTTGAAGAAGAACCCGGTCACGGTGTCGGAAGGGCCGCAGCCGCTGATCCGCAGCTTGAGCTCCTGGAGGTTGACGGTGACGTTGGTCGCGCGCGGCCGCGGCGCGGAGATCGGCGGCTTGACCCGGGGAGAGGCGTCGGACAGCGCGTCGCCCGAGCCGCTGGTCGACTGGGTCGGCTCGTTCTCTTCCTTCAGCTCGTCGCGGGTGCTCTCGACCGGGAACAGCTCGCGCATGTACGCCGCGACTGGAACCGATCGTCGCGGTTCTTCTCGAGCGCCTTCATCACGATCGCGTCGACCTGCTTCGGGATTCCGCGCACCACCGACGACGGCGGCGGCACGTCGCCGTAGACGATCGCCTTCAGGGTCTCGGTGTCGTTCTCGCGCTTGAACAGCCGCTGCGAGGCGAGGATCTCGTAGAAGACGATCCCGAGCCCGAAGATGTCCGAGCGGTTGTCGAGGTCGTGGCCGCGCGCCTGCTCGGGCGACATGTACGCGTACTTCCCTTTGATCACCCCGGTGGCGGTGCGGGTGATCTTCCCCGCCGCCTTGGCGACGCCGAAGTCGATCAGCTTCACCGAGCCGGAGAAGCCGACGATGATGTTCTGGGGCGAGACGTCGCGGTGGATCAGATCGAGCGGCGCTCCCGAGGGGCTCTTGGCCTGGTGGGCGAAGTCGAGCGCGGCCGCCGCGTCGGCGAGCACCCGGCACTTGAGCGCGATCGGCATCCCGCCTTTGAGGTCCAGCGCCTGCTGCGCGACGGTGCGCAGGTTCTCGCCCGGCACGTACTCCATCGCGATGTAGTACTCGCCGTTCACCTCGCCGAGGTCGTAGATCTGCGCGATGTGCGGGTGGTTGAGGAGCGCCGCGATGCGCGCCTCGTCGAAGAACATGTTGATGAAGTCCTGCTCGGCGGTGAGGTGCGGCAGCAGCCGCTTGACCACCACCAGCTTCTCGAACCCGACCATCCCCTTCTGCCGCGCGAGCCAGACTTCGCCCATGCCTCCGACGGCGATCTTCTTGATCAGCTGGTAACGGCCGTAAGTCTCGAGCATCGCGCTGGCCGCCGAGAATAGGCGTCAACGCGCAGGAGCACCCGCGGATTGTTGTCCCGGCGCTCTGCCGTCGACCCAGATCCCCGGGGGGCGGTAAGGTAGCCAGTTCTTCCGTCGCTCTCCCCCTCACGAGGTTTCGATGACGCGCAGACTGGCAGTGCTCGCCTTACTCGTTGGCGCCGGCTCGTCGGCCCAGACCGTCGATTCGTTCTCCGGCCTGGCCTCGTCGGTCTACGTCGCTTCCGGGCTGAACGGGCTCGCCGAGCCGACCGACCTCCGCTGGCTGCCCGATGGGCGGATGCTGATCACCAGCAAGGGCGGCACCTTCTACGTCCGGCAGACCAACGGCCAGCTGTCGAGCGCCGGCACCTTCTCGGTCGACAGCGCCAGCGAGAAGGGGCTGCTCGGCCTCGAGGTCGACCCGGACTTCGCCACCAACCGCCGGCTGTACTTCTACTACTCGGCGTCGAACGCCTCTGGGGGCACCGACCTCGATCGGCACCGGGTGGTGATGCGCACCCTGATGGCCAATGATCAGCTCGCCGCGGGCGAGACGATTCTGGTGCGCGGCTTGCGCGGGCCGGCCAACCACGACGGCGGCGCGCTGGCGATCGGGCCGGACGGCAAGCTGTACATCGGCGTCGGCGACACCGGCTGCAACGCGACCTGCTGCCCGGCGACCAACCGCTTCAACACCTGCCTGACCAACGGCAACGGCAAGATCCTGCGGGTCAACCTCGACGGGACGATTCCCAGCGACAACCCGCTGGTGCTCCCCGACGGCGGGCGCGCCACCGTCACCGCCTGCGGCGCCAACTGCACCTCGAACGTGACTCCCACCGTGACCGGGCTCGCGCGCACCGACATCTGGGCGTGGGGCTTTCGCAACCCGTGGCGGATCTCGTTCGACAAGGTGAACGGCAACCTCTGGGTGGGCGACGTGGGCGAGTCGGCCGAGGAGGAGATCGACGTGGTGAAGAAGGGCCAGCACTACGGGTACCCCTGGTTCGAGGGCTTCCGCGGCGGCGCCGGCTACGACGGCGGGCAGTGCGAGTTCTACACCCCGGGCAGCGGCAACTGCGCCGTGCCGGTGCACTCGTGTCCCCAGTCGTCTCAGGGCGCGGGTACCTGCCTGCT
>JAGSPQ010000214.1 GCA_018262385.1 Myxococcaceae bacterium
GAAGGTGGGGGGCGACGGGGGAGGGGGCGCTTTGGGCCGCACGGTGGGCGCTTTCAGATCCACCGTGGCCCCCGTCTGTAGAAGCTCCCAGAGCCCGAAAAGATTTACGAACAGGGCGCGGGCGTCTCTCGGCGAGGGGAACTGCGGCTCGTCCTCGAACAGCGCGTTGATCACCGTCGCCGGAGGCAGATCGTCCTTTTGCGCGGCGCGAAACGCTTCCGCGATGTCCTCGACGTCGGCCAGCACCCCGGCCTTCTCCAGCAGGCCCTGCAGGCGCGCGCGCCCTTCGAAGCGGCGCTCGAGCTCGGCGACCTCGCCTTTCGGCTTGTTTCGGGGGGGACTCATGTGCGCCATCCGTGCTTCCAGCTCTTGATCCCGAGGAAAGCCATCAGCGCGCCCAGCTCGAGCGTCGCCAGCACGCCGAGGGTCGCGGGTTGAACTCCGTGACGTGCCCACGATTCCCATGCAAGCAGCGCGACCAGCCCGGTGATCCACGCCATCGTCGGGTTGTGCTCCTTCTTCAGGGCGCGGCGCCAGTCGAAGCTGCCGGCGCGCAGCGCTCCGGGGAAGGCGGGAGACCGGCGGGGGATCCAGCGCGGAACTTTCGCGCAGTAATCGTCGAAGGCGTGCGCGAACCGGCCGCGCAGGAAGTCCTCTTCGGCGCGGATGATGAAGAAGTACTCACCGAAGAAGAAGCCCAGGCCCAGCGCGTAGACGAGCGGATCGTGGGCGACCAACAGCAGCCCGAGCACCAGGGCGAGGTTGCCGAGGTAGAGCGGGTTGCGGACGAAGGCGTACGGGCCGCGGGTGTTGAGCACCACCGCCTCGAGCCGATCGTTCTGGCCGCTGGTGCCGTCGGGGACCCAGCCGGTGACGTACAGCCGCAGGCTCTCGCCCAGCACGCACAAGCCGGCGCCGGTCACCTCGAGCAGCTCGTCCACCAGCGGACCTCCGGGGCCGGCGGCGCCGCGCGATCTCCACAGCAGCCACAGCAGCAGCGCCACCACCGGCAGTGGGGTGATCGACCGGAACTTGAAGAGCACCCGGCCGAGGCTCAGGGTGGGGGAGGGGGTCACGTGGCTCCGCCGCGTAGCACAGACCGAACGCCACAGAACCACAGGGTGAATGCCGGGGGGGTGGCCGGGCACCCATGTGAAGAATGCTCGTTCTGGACTCCAGCGGTGCCGTGGCGTTACACGCCGCGGGTATGGCAGATGCTGCGGACGCTTCCGCCCCCGCCCCCGGCGATCTGCTGACCCGCGCCAAGGCGGGTGAGCCGGCCGCGTTCCAGCAGCTCTACGTGAAGCACCAGCGGCAGGTGGCCAGCCAGCTGGCGTTCCTCGTTCCCCGCTCGGATCTCGAGGACACCCTGCAAGAGGTCTTCATCGAGGTCTTCCGGTCGATCAAGCGGTTCGAGGGACGCAGCGCGTTCACCACCTGGCTGTACCGGGTGACGGTGCACGTGGCGATGAAGGCCCGCCGGAAGCAGACCCGCTCGCGGCTGGACATCGTGGAGGAGCTGCCCGACGTCGTCGATCCCGCCTCCGGGCCCGCCGAGGCGTCGCTGTCGGCCGAGCGGCAGGTGCGGGTCGAAGCGCTGCTGGAGCACCTCTCGCCGAAGAAGCGCGCGGTGCTGGTGATGCACGACCTGCGGGGGATGGAGGCGGCGAAGATCGCCGAGGTGCTCGACACCAACATCCTCACCGTCCGGACCCGGCTGTTCTACGCGCGGCGCGAGTTCGAGAAGCTCGCCGCCGCCGATCCCGCGCTCTCGGAGTTCTTCACCGAGGCGAAGTCATGACCCACCTGCCTCCGGAGAAGCTCGAAGAGCTGGCGACGTCGAAGGCCGCCGATCCGCACCTGGCCGAGTGCGCCGAGTGCCGCAAGGCGGTCGGCTCCGCGCGCGCCCGCCGGATGCTGCTCAAGGGGCTGAAGGACCTCACCCTCACCGAGGCGGCGTTTCGCCGGGTCGAAGCGAAGCTGGCCAGCGACGCGCGCGCTCCGGTCTCGCCGTGGGGGCTGGTGCTGGCGCAGCTGCGCAGCAGCTGGATGCTCGGGGCGGCGATCCTCGCGGTGGTGCTGCTGGTGGTGGTGCCGCGGCTGCTGGAGCGCGGGTCGACCGTGCCGCCGGTGGCGGTGAAGGAGACTCCGGTGCAGCCGCAGGTGGCGCCGCGCCCGGCCAATGCCTCCGAGTGGACGGCGGTGGTGGTCGAGGGCACCGTCCAGCGCAATGGGTCCGCGCTGGCTGCGGGCGACGTGGTGAAGCCGGCCGACCTGCTCGACGCCCGCATGGGGCGGGTGGTGCTGGCCGGGCTGGGACACGAGGTCCGGCTCGAGCTTCACGGCCTGGCGAAGTTCGGCGGCGCCGCGGCGGTCAGCCTCGAGGAAGGCACCCTGGCGGTGGACGCGGTGCCCGAGGTGCTGGTCGAGGCCGCGGGCGCGTGGGTGCTGGGCTCGGACGCGGCGTTCGTCGTCTCGCGCGCCGCCGCCGAGGTGGTGGTCGAGGCGCTGAAGGGGACGGTGCGCGTGGGCTCGGAGTCGGCGCTGCGCGACTCGGTCGCCCTCGAGGCTCCCCGGCGGCTGAAGCTTCCGCTGCCGGTGCAGCGGCCGTTCACCCAGCTCGACCGAGAGCCGGCGCCGTACCCGTTCCCGAAGGTGCCGAAGCAGCCGTGGGCGCGGCTCGACGTCTCGGACCTTCCGGACGGCACCACCTTCGACGTCGATGGTCACCACGGCGGGACGCCGACCTCGATGATGCTCGCCGCCGGCCGCCACCGGGTGCTGGTGCAGGTTCCGGGGCAGGGCAGCCGGGAGACCTGGGTCCAGCTGGTCTCCGGCAGCGACACCCACTTGAAGCTTCCGCCCCGCAGCATCGGGCAGCAGAAGGACGAGCCGCCCCCGTCGGAAGACGCGATCGCGGATCTGCAGCGGGCGCTCAAGGACCAGCGGCCGAAGCTGCGCGCCTGCTACGAGAAGTGGCTCAAGGCCAACCCGGTCGCCAGCGGCGAGGTGATGCTCACCCTGGTGGTGTCGAAGAGCGGCAAGGTGGTCGCCGCCCGGGTCGACGAGGCGACGATTCCCCGCGAGTCGGTGGACTGCCTGGTGCGCACCGGCAAGCGGCTGGTGCTGCCGGCGCTGGGCAGCGAGCAGGAGATCGAAGTTCCGCTCTCGTTCACCCAGAGCGGCGGGCGACCCTGACTGCGCAGCTCTTCGCGCAACCACTTTGTCGCACCTGCTCCATCAACCAGTTGAACGCGGGCACGCGACCTGAAGTGTACTGCGGTCCATGTACTGCGAGCCCTGTCGGGTCGAGCGGCTGGGGACGGCCCGGTTCTGCGTCCTCTGCGGCACCAGGCTGATTCCGCGGCCTCGGGAGGAAATCGAGGCGGACCTGGCGAGGGTGCGCTGGCTGCTCGCCGAGCTGCCCCAGTGGGACGCGACCAACGTCGGCGCCCGCCCGCGCACCTACCTGATCGAGCGGTACCGGCAGCGGGAGAAGGTCCTCCTCTCGGCGATCCTCCACCTCGATCCGGCGCGGGCCGAGGCGCCGCACCCGGCGGAACCCAGCGCAGACGAAGGCCCACCCCGTTCATCCCGAGAGCAGTCGAGGGACGGGTGGGTCGCGGCTGGCCCGTCCCTCGACGAGGCTCGGGATGAACGGGTTCCGCCCCCCCCGCCCGCCGCGTCGGACTGGGATCGCAGCGCGCAGGTTCCCGCGCCCGCGCCCGGCCCGTCCCTCGACGGGGCTCGGGATGAACGGGTGCCGCCGCCGCGGCCGGGAACCCGGGCGCGGGAGGCACGGGTGGAGAACGCGCCCGGAGTGCTGCTCGAGCTGCAGCCCGACGCGCCCACCGTCGAAGATCGAATCGTCGCCGAGGCCTCGAGCTGGAGCCGGATCTGGAAGCCGTTCTTCACCGAGAGCATCGGCTGGTTCGCCGGCGCGTTCCTGATCCTCTCGGGCACCTTCTTCCTCGTCTCCGACTCGTGGTCGGGGATGAGCTCCACCACCCGCGCGCTGGTGGTGTTCGGCCTCGCGTCGGGCTGGACGCTGGGCTTCTCGGCCTGGGCCCAGTTCCTCTGGCGGCGCGAGACGACCCGCGGCTCGGCCCGGGTGCTGAAGCTGATCGGCGCAGCGATGGCCCCGCTGGCGCCGTTCGCGGTCGGGCCGGTGGTGGGCTCGTCGCCGCTGATCGCGATCCCGCTGGTGGTCGGCTGGTGCGTGATCGCCGCCGCGCTCGCGCTGGGAGTGACGCGCGATCTGCAGAAGGTCGGGCTGCGCAACGTCCCGCTCGCGATGGCGGCCTGCGCGGCGCTGATGGGGCTGGCCCCGCTGATCACCCGCTTCCACGGCACCGCGCTGTGGCTGATGGTGATCCCGATCGGCCTGCTCTGGGCCAACTCGCGCAGCGGCGCCGGCGCCCACGGCACCCACGCCCGGCTGTTCGCGTACCTCGCGCCGCTCTACCTGGCGGCGATCTTCGGAGCCCGGCTGCACTACGCGCTGCTCGCCGACCAGCTCACCTGGGGCACCTGGGCGCCGTTCTTCGCGCTCGCGCTCACCGCGGCGCTCGAGCTGCGCGCTCCGGTCGGGCCCGATGGCCGCCCGCACTGGGAACGCGCCGCCGATCCGATCTCGGTGGGGGTGGTCGGTGGTCAGCTCGGCCTGATGGCCTGGGCGCTGCTCGGCGCGGCGCCGGCGTTCTTCCTCACCAGCCTGATCGGCGCCCACACCTGCTGGCGGCTGCTCAAGGGCAGCAGCTCGCCGCTGGCGCCGCGGTGGATCTACGCCCTCTACTTCTTCAGCTACTTCGCCTTTCAGACCTGCGGCCAGCTGGTCCCCGGCTTCCTCACCGAGCTGCTGAAGGACCTCAAGGCCCGGCTTGGCTACGCGCCGCAGGGCACGCTCCCCTTTGCGTACAACGCCGTCTACGCCGCGGTGTTCGTCATCGCCGGCGCGGTGCTCGCCGTCTACTGGCTCGGCAAGCAGAAGCGATCGTGGGCCGACCCGCTGCTGCGCTGCACCTGGATCACCAGCGCGCTGACCGTGGCGCTGGCGATCTCCTCGCTCGGAACTGACACCCGGCCGGCGATGATCAGCGTGCCCTTGCTGCTGGCGCTCTGTCTGGGCCTGGGGCTGTGGCTCGATCGCCCGGCCTTCACCCGGGTGGGCGCGGGGATCGCGATCGCGCTCGCGGCCACCCTCGCAGTCTGGGCCGGGCCCCAGTCGGCCGCGCTGATGGTGGCGCTGGTCGCGCTCGGGCTGGCGGTGCTCTCGGTGCCGTACGTCGCTGATCACCGGCTGCCGCTGTCGCTGGCGGGCTACAGCCTGGTCGCGCTCGCAGTGGGGCTCGCGTGGGTGCTGCCGGGAAACGTCGGGCAGGTGGCCGCGCTCGCGCTCGCCTTCGCCGCCGCGTGGCTGATCGGTCGCAACCTCGACCTGGCGATCGCGCAGGAAGCGGCCTGGCTGATTCCGGCGGTGGGAGTGGCGCGGGCGATGGTGCTGTGGGCGCCCGAGTACGCCGCGCTCGGACTGGCGATCGCCGCGGTCGCGCTCGGGCTGCTGGCGCGCGACACCGGCCGGCTGCGCTTCGCCGAGCCCGCCTCGGCGCTGGCAGCGGTGGTCGCCGCGGCGTGGCAGTTGTTCGCCCAGGACACCCCTGGAGCGCCGATTCTGCTCGGGATGGTGCTGCTGCTCGCCGCCGCCGCCCTCGCCGGAGGAGCGCGCCGCACCGGGCCCGCTCCGACCGCCGGCTGGCGCGACGTGCTGGCGATCTGCTTCGGCACCGCCGCGCTGCTGCCCCAGGTGCGCGAGCTGCAAATGTGGCCGTCGTGGTCGACGACGTCGGCAGCGATCGCCTACGCAGTGCTCGGGCTCGCCGCGTCGATCTGGGCCGCGGTCTTCGGGCGCCGCTGGCGGCCGGCGCTGCTCGCCTCGCTCACCATCGCCTGCGCCGCGGTGGTGTGCGGCGTCGCCGAGGACCGCCACTTGGCGCCCGAGTGGGCCGCGCTGATCTCCGCGGTCGGGGTGTTGGTGACGCTGCGCGCGCTGCTGCCGTCGATCTCGGTGCCGATCGCCGCCCTCTTCGCGCTGCGCGCCACCGACGGCGAGCCCGCGGCGGTGTTCGCCCTCGCGTTCGGGCTGACAGCGCTGGCGCTGTTCGAGGAGTGGGACTTCACCTGGGCGAACGTGCTCGGCAAGCGCCGGGTCGCGTGGGCGGGGAGCCTGTCGTCCTTCGTCGTGGTGGGCCTGCTGGCCCTGGCGAGCCTGTGGACCGGGAAGTTTCGCGAGGCGAACCTCCACGAGTACTGGATCGCCTCGGCGGTGCTGCCGCTGCTGTGGGTCCGCGCCACCCGCTCGGGCGTGCTGGCGCTGGCGCTGGCTCCGCTGATCTTCGTCGCCGCGGCCTTCCCCTCGCTGGCCTCGTTCAACCGGCCGGTGGCGCCCTGGGTGGTGGCCGGAGTGCTGGTCGCGCTCACCCACCTGCTCGAGC
>JAGSPQ010000215.1 GCA_018262385.1 Myxococcaceae bacterium
GATCGCCGAGCCGATCAGCGTGGGAATCCGGCCGATCAGCTGCTCGCGGGTCAGCGACTGGTGCGCCCACTTCCAGGCGATCGCGTCGTAGAGGGCCAGCCCCACCCCGTAGAGCCACCGCGGCATCCCGTCACCCGGGAAGCTGGCGAGCGAGAAGCTGACCCGGTTCACCAGCCCCGCCCCTTCGCTGATCAGCCGCTCGCGCTCGCGCACGCACTGGTGGGTCTGATGGAACTGCCCCTGCCGCAGGTAGCGCAGCCCCCCGTGAACCAGCTTGGTCGAGCGGCTCGAGGTCCCGGACGCGAAGTCCTGCGCCTCGACCAGCAGCGCCTTGTAGCCATGGCGCACCGCCTCGCCGAGGATCCCGGCGCCGGTAATGCCTCCGCCGACGACCACCAGGTCCCACGGCTGGTCCAGCCGACTCCAGATCTCGTCACGAAAGCCGCGCGCCCACACCGAGCGCGGGAGCATAGGCCCTGGCTCGGCGCGGCAACTGCGGGAATGTCAGTTCAGCCCGGCCGGGGGAACCCGGGATCCCCCGCCGCGGGGCGGGGGCACGTGGCTGGCGGTCGAGCCGTTGGTCGCCCGCGCGGAGACGGCGGCGGCCGGCTGGGCCTTGCTCCACATGAAATAGAACTGGGTCGGGGCCAGGCCGGGCAGCGCGCTGATCTTCCGGTAGAGGTCGTTGTCCTTCAGCGCCTTCTCGACCCCCGGCACCATCAGCAGCTTCTCGAGCGGCAGCATCGTGCGGTGGGCGATCGCACGGGTCAGCTTGTGCACCCACTGCGGGGCGGTGAAGTCGAACCGGCCCTTCGGAGGGGTGGCCTCGAACACCTCGACCAGGTCGAGGCCGTTCTCTTTGATCATCGGCTCGAAGTCGTCGCGCTTGGTGGCGTGCGAGCTCTCCTGGAAGATGATCGAGGCGTTGGGCGCGAGGAACTTCTTCACGTCCCGGTAGAAGCGCTTGTGAATCACCCAGCCCGGATCCACGAGCCGGATCGCTTCGCGGTAGCTCTCTTCGGTGCCGTCCCAGTGCGGAGGGTTGCTCACCACCAGGTCCCACCGCTCGGTGGCGGGGATGTCGTCGAGGCAGTCCGACTGGTAGACGCGGACCCGGTCTTCGAGCCGGTTCTCGCGAATCGTCGTCTGCACCGCCTTCACCGCCGCCGGGTTGACGTCCGCGAGGGTGAGGCGATCGCACAGCCCGTTGGCGAGCAGCGAGAAGCCGATGAACCCCGGCCCGGCGCAGTACTCGAACGCGTGCCCGACCCGACCGACCTTCTCGCGGATCACGCTCAGGTACTGCTGGCCGAACGTCATCCCGCCGCCGTCGAGCTCAGGCAGGTAGTTGACGGAGATCTCGTTGTATTTAACTTTGTAATACATCGTGGCGGGCTCCCCTTTTGGGCAAGGCGGGGGGACGTATTCGACCTTCGGCCGCGGGGTCAACTTCGGGGGTGGCCGATTTGGCTTCGTTTGCCTTGCCCGCTCTTGACCAACTGCCGGATTTGAGGTCTTGGGCACCCCCCATGAAGGTACTTGGATACAACGGGGGCCTCGATGGCTACCCGTCGAAGTTCGACACCGGCCACGATGCCGCTGCCGCGATTGTGGTCGATGGAAAGGTGGTCGCCGCCTGCGAGGAAGAGCGGTTCTCGCGCGAGAAGCACAGCGCGAAGTTTCCCCGCGCGGCGATCGAGTTCTGCCTGAAAGAGGCGGGGCTGAAGGACGTCAGCGAGCTCGACCTGGTCGCGTACTACTTCTCGTACCCGCAGATGTTCCACAGCGGCAAATACGACGACAACAGCTCGGCGATGAACCTGCTCGCCCGCCCGGCGCTGTGGATCCCGAACACCGCGATGAAGCTCTACAACCGCTTCGCCGGCTACGACAACGACCGCAGCCGCCGCGCGTTCGAACGGAACATGGGGATGCGGCTGCGCGACGACCGCTTCAAGGCCGTCAACCACCACATGTGCCACGTCGCGAGCACGTTCTACGACTCGCCCTTCGAGCGGGCGCTGTGCGTGACGCTGGACGCGGAAGGCGAGAGCGTCTCGGGGATGATGGCGGTCGCCAACGGCACCGACATCAACATCCTGCGCCAGACCTACGCGCCCAACAGCCTGGGCTACCTCTACGCCTTCACCACCCTGTTCCTCGGGTTCGACAAGCACGACGAGTACAAGGTGATGGGCCTGGCGCCCTACGGAAACCCGGCGCCCTACCGTGAGTACTTCCGCAGCATCATCAACAAGGCGCCCGACGGCAGCTTCTCGGTCAGCCCCGGGCTGATCACCTACCTGATGGCGCGCGACGGCCTGCTGGGCCGCGACAACCAGTCGATGTACCCGCCGAGCATGGTCAAGGGCCTGGGCCCGGCCCGGAAGAAGGACGAGCCGGTCACCCAGCGGCACATGGACATCGCGTCCTCGCTGCAGGAAGCGCTGGAAGACACCGTGCTCCACCTGCTGACCCAGCTGAGGAAAGAGACTGGCGAGAAGCACCTGTGCATGGCCGGCGGCGTGTCGCTCAACTGCAGCATGAACGGCAAGATCGCCCGCAGCGGGCTGTTCGAGCAGATCTGGATCCACCCGGCGGCGCACGACTCGGGCACCTCGGTCGGAGCGGCGCTCTACGGGTACCACAACCTGCTGCGGCAGCCGCGGACGGTGAACAAGAAGCCGCAGGTCTACCTCGGGCCGGGTCACCCGGACACCGCGGTCGAGAGCGCGCTGGTCGAGTTCGACTCGAAGATCAAGCACTCGCGCCCGGCGGATCTCTACGAGGAGGTCTCGTCTGCGCTCGCCAACGGCAAGGTGATCGGCTGGTACCAGGGGCGGATGGAGTGGGGCCCCCGCGCGCTCGGCAACCGCAGCATCCTCGCCGACGCCCGGCGCGACGACATGAAGGACGTCGTAAACCACGCGGTGAAGCTGCGCGTAGGGTTCCGCCCGTTCGCGCCTGCCTGCCTCGCCGAAGAGGCCGACAAGTGGTTCGACATGACCGGCCTGCCCGACAGCCCGTACATGCTGTTCGTGATGCAGGTGAAGGACGAGAAGAAGGGGAAGATCCCCGCCGTCACCCACGTCGACGGCAGCGCCCGGGTCCAGACGGTGACCGCCGAGCAGAACCCGAAGTTCCACCAGCTGCTCACCGCCTTCTTCAAGAAGACCGGCGTGCCGGTGTTCATGAACACCAGCTTCAACGTCAAGGGCGAGCCGATCGTGAACACCCCCGCGGACGCGGTGCGGTGCTTCCTCAACACCCAGATCGACATGCTGGTGCTCAACGACGTGGTGATCGTCAAGCGGCCCGAGGTCGCCGAGGCGCTGGCGGCGTCCCGCGCGGCGGACAAGATCCACACCGGGCGGGTGGTCGACGGGCAGATCTCGCTGTAGGCGGGGAACCGACCGGGCCACCTCGGCCTGCTGTGCGCTGCGCCAAAGTCCGCGGATGACGTTGGTGTGCTGCTCGGTGCTCGGGTGGGGCTGGCCATCGGTAGTTTGCGACGCGGGACCAAGGACCCGGCAGGTGGTGCGCAGCCACGTCTACGGGCGGGCATCGAGATGTTCGAAGTCGAAACCGCCGCGCCAGTCAGACCCATGCGCCGGCCGGTCGGGCGGACCAGGACGAAACTGAAAGCGGGTGCCACGCGCTCGTTGCTGGCGGATCGAGGGCTGGCATTGGTAGGTGGCGGCCTCGCCATCCCAAGAAGCTCAGTTGCTGGGACAGTGCGCCGCACCAGCCCGGGGATCGGCCCTGGCCCAGGGGACGGCGGGGGGGGTGAGGGGTGCGAAATATTATTCACACGACTGGACCCCGGTGATGTGAATTAAATTTAGCACCCCTCAACCCTTCCCGCCGGAGGCAGACCTGTTCGCCCTCACTCCAGATTGGATCTCGTACAGCGGGCGCTCGATGCTCATTCAGGGCGCCTGGAATGCGGTGGTGGACGCCGACCCGCTCGACGTGTCCCTCAAGGACCTGGCGGCGACGGCGGGCGTGTCGCCGTCGCTGTTTCATCGGCACTACGCGTCTCGGAGCGCCCTCTTCGCCGAGGTCGCGGCGGCGGGGCTGGCCACGCTCCTCGTCAACCTCTCCGACGAGTCCGACCTCGAGGGCGTGGTCAGCTCGTGGATCCGGTTCGCTGATGCCCGCCCCCGTCACTACGCGCTGATGTTCTCGCCCGAGTACGCGGAGCACGACGGCGTCGGCCTGCGGAAGGACGCGCTCGCCAGATCGCTGGGCGAGCTCGCAGCGCCGCACCTGCCCCGCGCTCCAACCCGGGCCGAGATCTTCCCCCTCTACGCGATGATCCACGGAGCCGCCGCCCTGGTCGCCTCGGGCGTCCCCCGCCCACCCAACCAGGTCGTCGTCCAGGCGATCGAGGGCTACCTCGCCGGTCTCGCCCAGAGTTCCTGAGAACGCCGACTTCGCCGGTGCTCGCGCTCAGCCCCGCGACGGCAGCGGCAGCTCGGCGATGCGGGCGGCTCCCAGCCGGGCGACTGCCATGATCGTGTGCTGGGGATTGATCCCCAGGTTGGTGGGGAAGAGGCTGCTGTCGAGCACGTACAGCCCGCGCAGCCCGTGCACCTGGAAGTCGAGCCCGACCACGCTGCTCTTCGCGTCCGGCCCCATCCGCGCCGAGCCGAACAGGTGCGAGGCCATCAACCCGTAGTCCTTCGGATCGAGCGACGCCGAGTCCCACGCCTTCAGCTCGTCGGCCGAGCGCATCGTCGGCATCCCCTGCACCGAGGGCCAGATCTCCTTCGCGCCCGAGGCGAACATCATCTCGCTCAGCTTCCGCAGGCCGCGGCGGATCCGCGCCATGTCGGTGGGCGTCGGGCTGTAGGCGATCACGTCCGTGCCGAGCACCGGGTGGATTCTCCCCTCCGCCTCCGCCCGCACCACCACGCCCCAGTTGAGCGCGTGCCGGTAGTCGAGCAGGTTTCTCATCAGGTCCGGGCCCACCCCGGGCAGCCGCACCGCGAGCAGCTCGGGCGGCAGCGAGACCACCTCGGTCTTGAACCGCTCCGACTCCCCGTAGTGGGTGCTGTTGAACCCCTGGGTCGCCCCCTGGTCCATGTTGACGACCTGGTGGTACCCGGCGGTCAGGCTCGAGACGAGGTGCACCTGGAAGTGCTTGCCGACCTGGTCCGACTTCACCCCGCTGCGCTTGAGGATCCCCGGCGTCTGCACCGCGCTCGCCGCGACGATCACTCCCCGCCGCGCGACCACCCGCAGCCTCGGCCCACCCGGAGCGAGCAGCCGCGCCTGCACCGCCGTCGCCCGCCCGTACTCCGACTCGACCTTCAGCGCCTTGGCCGACGTGTACATCCGCGCGCCCTTGTGCAGCGACTGCGGCACGTAGGTGATGTTCATCGACAGCTTCTTGCCGGTGCGGCAGCCGGTGAGGCAGCTCGCGCTCGCGTCGCAGCCCGCGTCGTAGCGCTGGATCCGCTCGCCCCGAATGCCGAGCTTGATCGTCGCCTCGTTGAACAGCTGGTTCTGGATCCCGAGGATCGCGTCGTCCACCGGCTTGACCGACAGCGACGTCTCGAGCTCGACGTAGTGCTGCTCGAGGTCGGCGTTGGTGATCGTCCCGTCGAGGCCGAAGTCGGTGTCCCACGCGTCGATGATCTTCTCGGGCGCGCGCCAGGCGATCGCCGAGTTGATGGTGGTGCTCCCGCCGACGCATCGGCCCTGAATCACCGGGAACGCCGCCTTGCCGACGGTCAGCATCCCGCCCATCTCGCGAAACATCGTCTTCATCGCGCCGAGCATGTCGGCCCCGAACTGGCGGGTCCGGATCCACGGCCCTTCCTCCAGCAGGATCACCGAGAAGCCCGCGGTGGCGAGGTGAAGGGCGGCGGTCGCTCCCGCGGCGCCGGAGCCGATGATCACGTAGTCGGCCGCATCGGTCGCATCGCGGGTCGCGCGGGAGCCGTCGACGACGGAGCCCTCGGGCAGCATCTGCCAGTCATCGGGGAAGGTGGGCGTAGTGAACTTGCGCTGGGCGGACATGTTGTTTTCAGCCTCGGACGGAAGGAACGGCGGCCTGGAAGCGGGTGGTGCTGACGTGGGAGAGCGCGCCGGTCGTCTTGATCAGCAGCGCGACCTGGCGCAACAGATACGAGTCGCTCTTGGCGAAGCCCTGGAGGATCTTCACCTGCTCCTCGGTGCTGAGCCGCTCGAGGGTGCGCCACTTTCGCTCGATCACCAGCGGCGCCAGCCCGGCCGTCACGAAGCACGCCCGCAGGCCGACGTTCGCAGGGAAGGGCAGCGCCTCGTAGATCTCGTCCACCGCGTCCTCGGCCTGGTGCTTCGGCATCGGGGGCAGCGCAGAAGACTCCACCCCCGAGAAGGTGGCGCTCATCGCGGCCTGGCCCCAGCTGCGCTCGGCGGCCGACAGCGGCGGCTGCAGCTGCACCGCCAGCTTGCCCAGCGCCGCGCGGGCCTTGATCCGCAGCGACGAGAAC
>JAGSPQ010000216.1 GCA_018262385.1 Myxococcaceae bacterium
AAGGCCAAGCCGCCGCCCGAGAAGCCGGCCGAGAAGACCACCGTCGCGGCGGTCACCGGCGGGGGCTACGGCGCCTACGCCCAGATGCGCGACGCGATCGAGAAGCGGATCACCGACGACCCGACGCTGCTGAAGCGGACCTCGGGCCTGCTCGACCTGTACACCGCCTACGAGACCGACGTGTTCGAGATCGAGGCGAAGTACCAGAAGGACACCGCCAAGAAGCCGGCCCAGACCAGGGTCTACGCCCGCCTGCGCGACGCCGAGCTCTACGAGAAGACCGAAAAGCGGGTGAAAGAGATCTACGGAAAGCTGAAGTAGATCCTTTTCCAGAGCAGGGCGTTTGAGCGCTTCATGCGCCCTCGCCCTGTGATTGCCGCTCTTTGCTTTGCCCTGTCTGGCCCCGCCTTCGGGGCCGCTCCCGCTCCCGCTCCCGCTCCCGCTCCCGCTGCGCTGAAGTGCGAGCTGGCACCCTCCCCGGCCAGCGCCGCGCGGGGGGACGCCAGGAGCCGGGAAGCGGCCCACAAGGGGCTGACGTTCCTCTCCAAGGCGAGCCAGGCCTGGACCAAGCAGAACAACTGCTTCGGCTGCCACGTCCAGGCGGTGACGCTCGAGGCGCTGACGGTGGGGAAGAAGCACCAGTACGACATCGCCCCGGGGGACATCGAGGCGATGGTGAAGGCGCTCAAGCTCGGCGTCACCGCCGGCGGGCGGGTCACCGGGGTGGCGTTCGAGGGCTCCGCCTGGGCGAAGTACGACCAGCTCGTCAGCGAGCGCGAGATGGACCAGTTGCTCAAGTACGCCAAGGAGCTCACCGGGATGCAGGCGCAGGACGGCTCGATCCCCGACGACGACGCCCGGCTGCCGGTCACCGGCGGCACGATGCAGACCACCTTCCAGGCCGCGCAGACCTGGCGCCAGGCGTTCGCGCGCACCGCCGACGAGAAGTGGCTGCCGCCGCTGCGAAAGGCCGAGGCGTTCCTCTCCAGCCAGAGCGCGAAGTGGAGCACCACCGGCACGAAGGTCTACCTGCAGGACGTGAACTTCGCGCTGCTCGGGCTGGTCTCGTCGGGGGTGAGCCGCAACGAGGCGGCGTCCCTGCGCCTGCAGCGGATGCTGCTCGAGCGGCAGAACGCCGATGGCGGCTGGGGCCTCGACAAGCAGAAGAGCGACGCCTTCGCCACCGGGCAGACGGTGTACGCGCTGAAGATGGCGGGCTACTCCGACGACGACGCCGCGGTGAGCAAGGGAATGAAGTACCTGATCGCCGCCCAGGACAAGTCGGGCGCGTGGCGGACCTACAACAGCGGGCAGGGTGGGGCGGAGAAGGCCGAGTCGATGTGGGCGGTGCTCGGCCTGGTCACCGTCGACGTCGCGAGCGTGGCGGTGAAGGGCCTGGCGGACGGCCAGCACGTCGCGCCGAAGATGCCGCTGAAGATCACCGCGGTCGACAACCAGGGCGGAGGGATCGGAAGGCTCGAGATCAAGGTCGACGATCTGAGCGTGAAGGTGGCGTGCGGCGCCAGCCTCGATCACGCCCTCGACACCGAGAAGCTGAGCAAGGGCAAGCACGTGATCGAGGTGATCGCGCAGAACGGGAAGGGCAAAGAGAGCCGCCGCCGCTACGAGGTCTACGCCGGCGACGTGTTCCTCACCGACGTCGGAGCGCAGTTCGACGAGCGCAAGCAGCAGACCGTGGTGTCGCTGCGGAACATCGCTCCGGACTCCGAGAAGGACGGCGCGATCGAGCTCGAGGTGTGGAGCGTGAGCCAGACCGCCGACGCTGCCCCGAAGGCGAAGGTCTTCTCGACCTCGCGCAAGGGCGAGCCGGGCGGGCTGTCGTTCGAGTGGAACGGCAAGGGCACCGACGGCAAGGCGCTGCCGCGGGGACGCTACGTGGCCAAGCTGGCCTTCAAGGACGCGGCGGGGAAGGTGCGGCAGAACGAGAGCGCGCTGTTCTTCCACGACAGCGAAGACGCCCAGGCCCGACAGTTCGGCCAGGTCGAGGGGCAGATCTCGACCAAGGGCGGCGGGCTGTCGAGCAACACCGAGATGGAGCTGGTGGACGAGCTGGGCAACGTGGTCCAGCGCACCCGCACCACCGACCAGGGCAACTACCGGTTCAAGAACGTGAACCAGGGCAAGTACAAGGTCCGCGCGAAGAAGGACGGCTTCGGCGCGGCGGAGAGCACGGTCGACTCCGCTCCCAACGCGGCGCCGGCGAAGGCGAGCATGGCGCTGTGAGGGACGGCGGCTACTTCGTCAGCCGATCGACGAGGGCGACGTAGGACGTCATCGCCGCGTCCTTGCCGACTCCCTTCTTCTTGGTCCACGCGTCGAACTTCGCGCGGCCCTTGAAGTCCATCATCCCGGGGCGCGAACCGGAGACGTCGCCCACCGTCGCCTGCTTGAAGAGCGCGTAGAGCTCGAGCAGCTCGTCGTTGGAGGGAGCCTCGGTGAGCGTCTTCACCCGCTTCTGCGCATCCTCGAACATCTCGGTCGGAGTCATGGGCGCGGAAACGTACTGCGCGGGACTACAGTCGTCGCGTGCGAATCACTCTGGCGATCTCGATCGGGTTGTTGCTGGCCGGCTGCAAGCGGCCTCCTGCTCCGGCCGGCCCGCCGCAGGCGCCGGTGACGCGGGCCAGCGGGCTCATCACCCAGGTGCTGAAGGCGGGCGACGGGGACGAGGCGAAGCAGGGCGACAAGGTCAGCGTCCACTACGTCGGCACGCTGCGGGACGGCACTCCCTTCGACAGCTCGCGAGACCGGGACGCGCCCTTCTCGTTCTGGGTCGGCGAGCAGCAGGTCATCGCGGGCTGGGACGAAGGGATCCTGGGGATGCGGGAAGGTGAGCTGAGGCGGCTCACCATCCCTCCCGGCCTCGCGTACGGCAGCGACGCGAAGCCCGGGATTCCTGCCAACTCGACGCTGCTGTTCGACGTCGAGCTGCTCGACGTTCGCTAGAAGAGCTTTCAGCGAATCGGGGGCTGCGCCGGCTGGGGCGGGGGAGTCGTCCCTCCGACCACCGACACGCAGCGCGACGTGCCGGGGCAGGGCAGGCAGCCGCCCTTGCCGTCGTCCTCGCAGACCAGCGAGCAGTAGGAGCTCTCGATCATGCAGCCCGGGCTGGCGGTGCACTGATCGATGCTGCGCAGCTCGCAGGTGGTGCTCGGGCGGGTCACGCAGCGGGCCTGGGGCGTCGCGCAGGGAGGGCAGGTGCTGCCCGGCATGCAGGCGACCTCGCACACCGCGCCGTACTCGAGCTGGCACGACGGGTTCGCGGTGCAGCTGCTGACCGGGGTCGACTCGCAGCCGGGGGCAACCTTGTTCACGCACACCTGGGTCGAGGTGCAGCCGCCACCACCGCCGCCACCCGGGCCGATGCAGTCGGCCGAAGGGGGCTCGCTCGGATCCGTCTCGTTCGACGGCGACTTGAGGCCCGCTTCAGCGCTGCACACGGTGACCGTCTGCACTTCGCAGGCAGGGATGCTCGCGCAGGAATTGTCCTGGCAGATGGCGAGACAGGCGAGCTCCTGGCCCTGACAGCCCGGGGTCAGCTCGCAGAAGAAGCGATCGATGCCCTCGCACTGGGCGACCAGCCCGTCGTGGTTCTTGTCCCACGCCTTGCTCTCGACGCCGCATCCCGCCGCCACCACCACCAACGACATCACCCAGATGTTTCGCATTTGGTTCGTCTCCCTGTCCGGCCGTTGCGACCGGCACAGTGCAGGTGGGGTGCCGACCGGCTTTCCCAGTAGCCACGCGTGGTTGGGCGGTGCGGCGGCCCCGCTTGCTCAGAGATTCGTGGGGCGGCTCGCCAGACTTCTGAAAGGGCGAGGCTACTTGCCGAGCTTGAACAGCCCGTTGCACACCGGTTCGTCGATCGCGCCCCGGGGGGCATTGGAACAGACGACCAGGTAGTGCCGATCTTCGAACTTCAGCTTCCCCGCCAGCGAGCTGGCCTGCGCCTGGGCTTTGCACTCGGCGAGGATGCACTGGGCGGCCAGGCCGGCGACGGTGCACGGCGGCTGGGTGAAGGTGAACTCGCAGGGCGAGCCTCTGGCTCCTTCTTCCAGCGAGCGGCGGTACTGCGCGAGGTCGGGCTCCTTCGCCAGCGGGGCCCAGGTGAGGGTGGCGCTCGACTCGCACGAGATCGTCACCCGCTTCGAGGCGCCGGCCGCCGGCTCGACCGCGCAGCCGGTTGGGATCTTCAGCGTCTTTCCCAGCAGCACCGGAGCGGGGGAGAACCACGCCGCTCCCTCGGTGAGCACGAAGGCCGCCGGCGCGCCCACCTCGGCCAGCCAACCCTTCGCGTCTCCCTCGCGGATGCCGAGCACGACGCGGACCCGCGCTCCGGGCAGCAGCTGGGTCAGCAGCAGCCCCGCGTAGAGCACGCGGCCCTGGCTGGCGACGGTGAACTCGGCGCCGGAGACCGATCGGCCATCGAGCGAGATCGCCCGGGGGGTGACCTTCGGGTCGCCGGTGGGCCCGGCGTGGACGTAGTTCCACAGCAGCGCCTCCCAGCCCTTGCTGGCGGGGCGAGGCGTGCCTGGCTCGAGGACTCGCCGCAGCCCCTTCACCACCGCGTCATCCGACCCGCTGCCTTCGGCGAGGAGGATCGTGACCGGCTCGTTCACCACCAGGATCTGATCTCTGGCGGGCGAGGCCTCGAGATGGCTCTTCGAAAACCAGGCAGTGGCCTGAGGGCCCGAGAGCTTCTCCAGCGCCAGCGGCTGGGCGAGCAACGTCCAGAGGATGATCGCCCCCATGGGCCTCGACCTTAGACGCGCATTCTTTTCGTGGCGAGAATCACCCGTTGTCGAACCGTGGTCTGGCGACAGCGCGGCCGATAGTGACTCGATCAAATGGGACGCGTTCTGGAGTTCCCACGTCACGCCTATCGGCAGCACGCGGTTGATCAGCTCGGCTTGTTGATCGATGCGGCCGACTACTACCGGCAGTTCTACCGGGCGGCGCTGACGGCGAAGCGGACGCTGGTGCTGGTGGGCTGGCAGTTCGACAGCGAGGCGGCGCTGCTGCGGGGCTCGGACGAGCTGCACGCCAGCGCGCCGGTCACCCTGCTGAAGTTCCTCAGCCACCTGTGCGAGACGAACCCGCAGCTGCAGATCTGGATCCTCGCCTGGGACTTCCACTACGTCTTCGCCGCCGAGCGCGAGTGGATGCAGAAGCTGGTGTTTCATTGGACCACCAACGAACGGCTGCGCTTCTGCTTCGACTCGAACCACGTCGAGCGCGGCTGTCATCACCAGAAGTTCGTGGTGATCGACGGAGAGCTGTCGTTCCTGGGCGGCCTCGATCTGTGCGAGGACCGGTGGGACGACCGCCGCCACCTGCTGGACAACGCGCTCAGGTTCAGCCGGGGCATGCCGCACAAGCCGTTTCACGACATCCAGGCGTTCATTCGTGGGCGCGCGCTGGCCGCGTCGCTCAGTGAGCTGTTCGCGCGCCGGTGGGCGCTGGCGGGCGGAGAGCCGATTGCCCCCGGGGTGCTGGCGCCGCCGAGCGCGGAGCCCTCGGGCCACGAGGTGGTGAACCTGGTGCCGATCGCCGCCGACCGGGTGGCGCTCAGCCGCACCGATCCGCTCGCGGTGCCCGAGGGGCCCCAGCCGTGCACCGAGGTGCTCGACCTGCATCGGGCGGCGATCGCCAGCGCCGATCGGCTGATCTACTCGGAGACGCAGTACCTGAGCTCCCACCTGATCGCCGAGGCGCTCGAGCGCCGGATGCGCGAGACCGGAAGGCCAAGGCTCGAGCTGGTGTTCATCCTCAACATGCGGGGCGAGACGTTCAAGGAGCAGGCGGCGGTCGGGCTGGCCCAGGCGCAGATCCTCGGCCGCTTGCGCGACGTCGCCCGCCAGACCGGCCATGCGCTGGGGCTGTATTACACGCTGCCGGGATCCGAGAACGGGGAGGTCCCCGAGTACGCGACCTACATCCACTCGAAGCTGCTGATCGTCGACGACCGGTTCCTCACCATCGGCTCGGCCAACCTGACCAACCGCAGCATGGGGGTCGACACCGAGCTCAACCTCACCGTCGAGGCGGACGGCGCCTCCCAGCCGCTGGGGCGCTCGATCCGCCAGGTGCGGCTGTCGCTGCTGACCGAGCACACCGGCTTCCCGGCGCCCGAGGGCCAGGAGGGGCTGGTGGCGCAGCTGGAGCAGACCGCCGACGCGCCCCACAGCCGGCTGCGGCGCCACCCGTCTCCGACCGAAGGCGAGCGGGCGGCGATCAACATCCTCGATCCCCAGCTGCTGCCGTGGGATCCGGACCACGTCGAAGAGCTCGACGACGAGCGGAAGCGCGCCTTCAAGCTGGGCATCGCCCGCACCGTGCGCGAGCTGTTCGCGAATCGGCCGGAGAAGGGCTAGCGCGATGGGGCTGAAGCTGCGGGTGCTGGCGGCGGTGGCATTCCTCACCGGCGTCGCCGCCATCTGGCACTTCGCGGATCTGTCGACCTTTCACTCGGCGGCCGAGGTGGGCCGGGCGGTGCGCGCGATCGGAGAAGGGAGGCTGGGGTTCGTCTACGTGCCGGCCGGCTTCGCGCTGGGAACGCTGCTGTTCCTCCCGGTGACGGCGCTGATCGGCGGCACCATCCTCGCGTTCGACCCGGTGCGCGGCTTCGCCTACTCGCTGATCGGCGCGCTGCTCGGAGCGGCGCTGCAGTATGGCGTGGGCCGGGTGCTCGGCAGCGCGGCGATCGACCGGATCAGCAGCCCCCGAGCGAAGCAGTTCACCGGCCAGCTGCGCGGGCACCCGTTCCGCTCGTCGCTGATCCTGCACGTGCTGCCGTTCGGCAGCTTCACCGTCATCAACCTGCTGGCGGGCAGCGTGCGGATGCCGTTCGCCGGCTTTCTGGCGGGCTGCGCGCTGGGCCTGATGCCGGGCCTGGTGCTGTTCACCTTCCTCGCCGGGCGCGTGCCGGAGGCGGTGCGGTCGCCGACGCCGCTCAACCTGCTGCTGCTGGTGGCGGGGGCGGTGATCCTGTTCGGCGGGGGGTGGTGGCTGCGGCGGTGGGCGAAGCGCCGCGAGCATGGAGACCTCGCCACGTGAGCTTGACCGTCGCGTCGTACAACGTGCACCGCTTCGTCGGGACGGACGGGGTGCGCGACGTGCGGCGGATGGCCCGGGTGGTGCGGGGGCTGCAGGCGGACGTGGTGGCGCTGCAGGAGGTGGCGTTCGAGCCGGGCGACGACCAACCGCGCGAGCTGCTGGCGGAGCTGCCGGAGTACCAGGCGATCTCCGCTCCGATTCAGCGGCGCGACCGGGTTCGGCAGGGGAACGTGCTGCTCACCCGGCTGCCGATCGTGAGCTCGCGTCGAATCTCGCTCGACTTCGAGGGGCATGAGCCGCGGACCGCGATCGATGCCCGGCTGGAGACGACCGGCCGGCCGCTGCGGGTGGTCGCGACCCACCTGGGCCTGCGGCCGCGGGAGCGGCGCTTCCAGGTGCGGATGATCCTCGAGCGGGTCGAGGGCGACGAGCAGGCGGTGACGGTGCTGCTCGGCGACTTCAACGAGTGGTTCCTCGCCGGGCGGCCGCTGCGCTGGCTGCACCAGCGGTTCGGGTGGGCGGCGGCGGTGGCGACGTTTCCCGCGTGGCTGCCGGTGTTCAAGCTCGATCGGGTCTGGGTGCACCCGCCGACCGCCCTCGAGAGGCTGAGCGCGGTGACCACTGAGGTCGCGCGGGTGGCGTCGGATCACCTGCCCGTCGTCGCGCAGGTGCGGGTCTGACTCGCGGGCGTGTCATTGGGCCGGCGGTTAACTTTGGTCAGGTGAGGCGATGGCCCGAGCGGAGACCTCGGAAGACTGGCTGCTGGAGAGTGACGGGGTCTCGCTGCTGGTCTCGTGGCCCGAGCCGGGCGATGTGCTCCACGGGACCGCGCACCACCCAGGTCCCCCAAGGGTCTCGTTCGGTTTCTCGGCAGTCGACATTCCCCAGCTCGCGCCGTTGACCGGCGCCCACGCGTGGCTGGCGGACGCGAGCGGCCAGCGGATGCGGGTGCGCCTCGAGCGGATCGATCCGGAGCTGAAGGTCGCGGTCGGAGAGGTGGAGTCGACCCTGATCGAGCGCGAGCCCCGGCGGCGGCGCGGGATCCACTTGATCCGCAGGCTGCGGCGAAGGTCCTGACTCACATCGACGCACAGCCAGACCGTGCGCGACGGCCCCGGTGTCGCGGGAATTGAGACACAATTGCCCGTTCGATGCGCGCACTCCTGTGGGGCTGTTTCGCCGCAATTCTCATCTCTGCGTGCGAGTGCCAGCCGGGCGCCGGCCTCGCGCTCACCGTCGATCTGAAGGACTCGGCGGCGACCTGCGTGATCGCCGGCGTCCTCAGCGAGACCACCGGCGCCGAGTTCCGCAGTGACCAGGCGGTTCGCCGCGGGACGAAGAACAGCCTGATCTTCGGCATCGATCGCACCGGCGGGCTCAAAGGCAGAGTCGTGCCCTTCGCCCGCGGCTATTACGTCAGCGACTGCGCGAGTGCCGGCTCGTCCGCATACGACGAGTCGGCGGTGGGCTCGGCGGTCGATCTCGACAAGCCCGGCGTCCAACGGGTCACCCTCGCGCTGGTCGGCACCCGCACCGGTGACGGCGGGCTGGACGGTGGCGCGGATGGAGGTGAGGCCGACGGAGGAGACCCGGACGCAGGAGGACCCGATGCGGGAGACGGCGGCCTCGACGGCGGCGGTGATGCCGGGTGTGTCCCCGCCGCGGCGGAGAACTGCCTCGACGGGACGGACAACACCTGCGACGGGCTGAGCGATTGCGCGGATCCCGGCTGCAACGCGCTGCCCTGCGCGGGCGGAGGCACCTGCGGCGCTCAGCCCGATGGCGGCCCGTCGTGCCTCCAGCCTGCCGAGACCCTCTGCGGCGATCTCAACGACAACGACGGCGACGGGACCACCGACTGCGCCGACCCCGACTGCGCGGCGAAGAGCTGCACGGATCAAAACGCCTGCACCCTGGTCGATCTGTGCTCGCCGTTCGCGGTGCCGGACGGCGGCGGCTACTGCGATGGCGGCGCGTCGATCTCGTGCACCAACCTGCTGCCCGACTGTCGCGCCAGCAGCGGCGTGTGCGTCCCCGCGACCGGGGCGTGCAGCTTCGCGCCGCTCGACGGAGGGGAGTCGTGCGACGACGGCGTCGGCTGCACCCACAGCGATCGCTGCAACGGCGCGGCGAACTGCGCGGGAACCCTCTACCTGTGTGCCGCCAGCCAGTGCGTCGACGCGGGCACCTGCCTCGGGGATGGCGGCTGCGCGTTCGTCTTCGCCGCGCCCACCACCGCCTGTGAGGATCTCACCAGCTGCACCCACTCCGATCTGTGCGACGGCCTCGGGGTCTGCTCGGGCACCGGGTACAGCTGCGCCGCGCCGCCCGCCTGCTTCAGCGGCACCGCGTGCCTCGGAGACGGCGGCTGCAGCTGGACGTTTGACGGGGTCGGGGTCGGCTGCCCGGGTGGATCGTGCGGCCCCGACGCGGGCTGCGTCCCATTCGCCAATGGCTTCGCCTACCCGCCGAGCAACTTCAACCCCGCGGGGATTCCGGACGCGAGCATCGCTCCGGCGACGACGTTCGCCGGCTGCACCGTCGAGTTCAACTCCACCACCAACACCTTCACCGACGGCGGCTGGTGCAATCAGACCAAGCCGATTCCGGTGGTGATCGTCCAGGACGGGGGCATCAGCACCACCGTGCTCGCGATGGCCAGCTTCTCGCTCGGCTCGACCTCGACGCTGATCCTCTCCGG
>JAGSPQ010001029.1 GCA_018262385.1 Myxococcaceae bacterium
CCGGGCCCAGCCCCGCCGGGGCGGGCGCTGCAACCCCCTCCAGCCCGGCCCGGGTGCTCAGCGCCAGCACTCCCAGCACCAGCGGGATCACCACCGAGATTGCAGTGCGTACCCAGTAGGTGCTCGGGAAGCTCAGCAGCGGAAAGGCATCCGCCACTCCCAGCATGCCCGCCAGCATCATCGTGGTGCGGACCAGCGCCAGCATCCCGGCCACGCTCGCCGCCGGCACCGCCCACCCGAGCTTCGGCCGCGCCAGCAGCGCCAGCAGCACGCACCAGCACCCCACCGACGAGACGCCGATCGCGCTGCCCAGCACGCTCACCGCCACCGGCACGCGCGAAAGCCCCTCGGGCTGGAGCAGCCGCCAGAGCCAGAACAGATCCAGCAGCACCAGCAGCCCGCCCAACCCCACCACCACCTTCGGCAGCTCGCTGCCCTCGAGCGCCTTCGACAGCTGCCACGCGGCGACCATCAGCCCGGCCGAGATCCCCACCCACGCCAGCATCTGGCCCACCGCCCAGGCGCGGCCGAATGACGAGGCTCCGAGCTGACCGAGGAGCATCAGCCCCAGCTCTGCGAGGAACAACGTGCCGGCAAGGGTCAGGCCCTTGCGCGCCGGGTCCGGGTGGGTCAGGTGCATGGCGGGTCTACCCCTCAACTGCTCGACAGGTGCAACCGCTTCAGCGCCGCCGGTAGACGATGATCTGCGGCGTCTCGTCCAGGTACAGCCCGGTCACCGGCCGCACCGTCCCCAGCGCCTGCCAGGTGTTGAACTCGGCCTCCCGGAACTCCTGGTGGTACTGGTACAGCACCAGGTCCGCCTCGGCCGGCGAGCCGACGAACCGCAGGTCGCCTCGCACCATCGAGTTGCGCTGGTAGTCCCGGGTCTGCAGGTTGTGGCACTCGTGGAAGTAGACCCGCTCGCCGGGGCGGGCGTTGGCGTTGACCCACTCCAGCACCCCGGTGACGTTGTTCGCCCAGAACTGCCGCTGCATCCCCAGGCTCGCCGCGCCCGGCAGGCCGCCCGCCAGCTCGGAGTAGGCGCTGGTGCCGAACTGGTAGATCCGCGCGGTGGCGATCGCCGGCGCGAGGCCCACCAGCACCGCCAGCGCCGCGAACACCGCGCTCTGGCTGACTTTGAGCTTCTGGCTCACCAGAGCATGCAGCCCGGCCGCGCCCCGGGCGAGCGAGCCGGCGGCGAGGATCGCCAGGAACGGCATCGACGGGAACCAGTGCTTCACCCCGCCGAAGTGCGGCACCGAGGGCGCCGAGATGATCGCGATGCTCATCACCGCGTTCACCGCCACCAGCAGCTCGAGCATCGAAGCCTTCCGGCTCGCCACCCGCAGCACCACCCAGCCCAACCCGAGCACCATCGGCACGAACAGCGAGGTCGGCACCGTCAGCGCCGTCTTCACCACCACGTACTCGAGCGGGAAGGGCGGCTCGCGCAGCACCGTGCCCAGGTAGAACCAGGCGTAGTGGTTGTGGGTGGCGTGGAAGATCAAGTACCAGGCGGTGCGATCCACCGGGTGGGCCCAGAGGTACGGCCAGTGGAGGTAGAAGATCACCGGCCCCAGCACCGCCATCGCCACCAGCGGAGCAATCGCGCGGAAGGTGCCCTCGTCCTCCGCCCGCAGCCGCCACAGCCGCCAGAAGCCCAGGCCCGCCATCAGCAGGAACAGCGCGGTGGCGGGGCTGAGCAGGATGAAGTGCTTCAGCCCTGCACCAGCGCCAGCACCCCGTAGAGCACCGCCCCGGCGACGAAGATCCCGTTCACCTCGAGGAACCTCGCCCGCGCTGCTGCCTTGCCCTTGCTGGCCCGCCACCCGAGCACCAGCGCGAACGGCGCGATCACCACCGGCAGGAAGAGCGCGTTGTGCTTGGTGGCGAGCGCCGCTCCGAACGCCAGCCCGGTGTAGAGCCACCACCGCTTCTCTTCCTGGGCGCGGAAGAAGCAATAGACGGTGAGCAGCCACATCGCGGTGATCGGCACGTCGAAGCACGACAGGTGCGCGTTGAAGAACTGCCGGGGCACCAGCAGGAAGCTGACCGCCGCGAAGATCCCCGCCGGGCGGCCGAACAGCCGGCGGCCGAGCGCGAAGGTGAGCGGCAGGATCAGCGCCGCGAACAGGAACGCCGGCAGCCGGAAGCCCGCCGCCGGCCGCAGCAGCCCGAGCTTCTCGGTGAACACCAGGTACGAGAGCCCGAACAGGTTCTTCAGCAACGCCGGGTGCTCGTGGTTGTAGTCGTACGCGGCGGTGATGTTCGCGTCCTCGAGCGCGGCCGAGGGGGTGCTGAGCAGCGACTGGAACCAGCGGGCGTGGTTCTCGGCCGCGTAGAAGTAGACGCTCTCGTCGCGGCTGAAGCCCACCGGCTGCTCGGTGAAGAGCAGCGCGGCGAACCCGGCGCAGAACAGGGCGATCCCGATGCGGGTGTCGAGCGACCACGCGCCCTTCTTCGGGAGAACCTTCGCTTCCTCCGGCACCGCGGCGGCCTCGCTCACTTCACTTCCCCCAGGCCGTACAGCTCGAGGCACAGCTCGCGGTACGCCGGGTTGTTCGACCGCGACCAGACCCGCACCGTCGCGCCTTCAGGGATCGCCGGCCCGTCGGCGCGCAGCCAGCCCTCGACCCCGACCGGAATCGTCAGCGCAATCGCCGCGTCGCCGTTGAGCTGCACCCCGAGGTCGACCGGAGTGAGCTCCGGCATGTGGAAGAAGCCGCGATCCCAGATCAGCCCGGCGCGCAGGGCGACGGTGGGGGCGGCCGGAACGTTGGCGAACTCTGCCACCAGCTTCGAGCTGCCCCCGGGGGGGAAGAACTTCAGGCACTGCCGCGGCTGGAACTTCACCTCGTGAAACTCGACCGCCACCTCCGAGCCGTTCGGGCAGCGATGGGCGCGGCCGTCCCACCGGCAGTCGGCGCGCGCTCCGTCGGCGGACTCGAGGTACACCCGGGCGGTCGCCAGCGCCGCCCGCGCATCCCACCGCGGCGGCCGGAACTGTTTGTTCTGGTAGAGCTGCAGCCGCAGGTTCCCGAACGTGCGTGCCGGCCCGCTGGCGGGGTTCTGGGTGGCGTAGCGATCTTCCATTCGCGGCTGCGCCAACACCCAGATCCGCGGGTGGAGCTCCAGCGGATCCTGATCCGAGCCCTGGTACCCGACCACCGGGATCCGCTCGGGCAGGTAGAGGCGGGCCCGCTCGGTCCACCACGGGTAGAGCAGCACCACGTCGCCCGGCTGCCCTTCGGCCTCCAGCACCTGCGCCACCGCCTGGTAGTCGGACTCGGCGACCGCCCGCGACGGCATCCGAAGCTGGAACACCAGGCACCCGAGCGCGACCGCCACCAGCACCGCGCCTTCGAGCCAGGACTTCAGGACTTCGCCACCCGCACCTTCTGGTCGATCTGATCGCGGCAGAAGACGCAGAAGGCCGCTTCACCCAGCGGAAACGAGGGCGTCCAGTGGGGATACATCGCGCAGCGCGGGTCCAGGCAGTGGTGAACGCCGAAGGTGTGACCCAATTCCTGCAGGGCGTAGCGGGCCACCACCTTCACGTTCTCGTTCACGTTCTTCACCGACGAGGTGCTCAAGAGCGCGCGCTGGCTGTTGTACCGGGCGACTCCGAAGGTCGGCGCTTCGCCGCTGAACAGCTTGCGCGAGGCCAGCTTCCGGGTGGTGAGGTAGAGGATCTTGTCGTCCTGGAACGCGCGCACCGCCGGCGCCGCGTCGAGCAGCTTTCCCGCGTCGTACGGCTCGTTGAAGCCGGCCGGCGGGGGCAGGGTGCCGCTGTGCTCGGAGCCGACCGCGAACGCGGTGTAGAGGACCTTGCAGAGATCCTTGACCATCTTCGGGTCGAACTCGTCAAAGGTGACGACGCGGATCATTTCTTCTTCTTGGCGGCGAGGTGTTCAACCTTCGCTGCGTGCTTGGGGGGACGGCCGCGCTTCTTCGGTTCCGGCGGCGCGACATCGACCGGCTTGGCCTTCGGGGGCCGGCCCCGCTTCTTCGGG
>JAGSPQ010000217.1 GCA_018262385.1 Myxococcaceae bacterium
CTGCAGATGGCCAAGCGGCTCGCTCCGTAGCCCGCGCGCTGGGCGTCAGGGCCGCAGCCGGCGGCCTTCGCCGTCGAGCCAGTGCTCGCTCTGCTCGAACAAGCGCGCCCCCAGCTCGGTGGCCCGGCGGTGCTTTTCGTTGGCGTCGATTTGCTCGCGCAGCTCAGCCACCTGTTCCCGCAGCGAGAGCAGCAGCGCTTCGAGGCGTTCGACCGCGAGGGAGATCTGATTTTGGTCCATGGCGCCGCACTGTGGCGGGCGCCGATGGCGCGGCGGCGACCGCCCCGTCACGAGCCGGTAACTTCGAAGGCGGCTGGTTCGCTTGATGCACGAAGTGCGATCAGGAGCCCGCCATGCATCAGATCGTCGTCGAACACCTGTACGACCCGCCGCTGACCGAAGTGGAGATGAGCGCGGAGTTCGAGCGGCTGCTGCCGCTGCTGAAGACCCACGACTTCCGGAGGCTGCGCTCGTGGGTGGCCGACGACGGCGAGCGGGGCCTCGACGAGTTCGAGGGGCCCGACGTGCAGACGCTGGCCGATCTCTACCAGCGCGCGAAGGTCCCCTTCGTGCGGATGTGGTCGGGGACGCTGCTCGAGTTCCGCGCGGTGGCCGAGCCGGCGGTCGAGTCGGAAGGCAACTACGAAGAGCTGGCCGGGCCCTGAGCCCTACGGCACGGTCTCGAACACCTCGGCGTCGCTCATCGTCATCGCCTCGCGCCCGGCGATCCGCGCCTTCTCCCGCGGCACCTCCATGAACTTCTTCATGAAGGCGGCGGTGGGCCGCAGCTTGATCGCCTTGCCGGTGTCCTTGTTCGAGTAGACGGTGACCAGCTTCTCCAGCGGCGCCTCGGTGAACGACAGCTGCAGCCGCCCCACGCTCGCGCCGGTGGCGGCCTGGGCCCCGTCGGCGATGCAGGCAAAGCGCACCGTGCGCGGGCTCTGGTGGTGAACGGCGAGCGAGAAGCTCCCCCGCTTGAGCCCGAGGGTCTTCAGCGCGTGCTCGCCCATCCGGTAGCCGGCGACCGCCCAGGCGCCGGCGTCGCCGTGCACCGAGGCGACCGCATCGAGCTTCGCCTCGACCTCGTCGGCCCAGGCCGGGCCGACTGCGAGCAGCACTCCGAGCACCGCGAGCCGAGCTTTCATGGGCCGGACCATACCCGGACGTTGCCTGTGCAGCGCCAACCACATCCCGATGTGGTCAGCGCTGCACACCCGGGGTCCGCGGCCGCGAGGTCGGTCGCAAGGCCTGGCCGGAGCCGCCAGATTCCCAACGATCGCGGTGGGTGAACGTGGCCTATCGAGCCTCCCACCCAAGGGTCAGCCGCAGCTGGGTCGGTGGTTCGCAAGGCGCCACGACCTGGCCGGTGTCGCCAATGCCCGGAGAACGCGGTGATGGAGCGCTCGCAAGCTCCCGCCGGGGCCGGTCGGTCTTCGCCTCGTCCCTGGACCTGCCCTTGCGGTCGACCGGGTGCACCGGCCCCGTTTCCGATCCTCCCCGCCGGCTCGCCCCACTCCGACTTGCATTCATGCGCATAAATGCATTAACAACCGAACCAGATGGCAAAGGCCGCCAAATCGCTTCCCGCGCTCGCGCGCCTCCCCTCGCGGGTCGAGCTGTTCCGGCTCTTCTCCGAGACGGGGCGGCTGCAGCTGTTGGCGCTGTGCGCCGAGGAAGAGCTGGCGGTGGGCGAGCTGTCGGTGCTGCTGAAGGACAGCCAGCCGCAGGTGAGCCGGAAGGTGGCGGGGCTGCGGGCGGCGGGGCTGCTCGAGGCGCGCCGCGACGGGACCCGGACCTGGCTCAAGGCGGTGAGCGAGGTGCTGGCCGACGCGCTGGTGGCCGACGCGATCGCCGAAGGGCGGCGGCTGTGCCTCAAAGACGGCAGCCTCGCCCGGCTTCCCCGGCTGGTCGCCGCCCGGGAAGAGCAGGGCCGGGCGGTGTTCGAGGCCGAGCCGGTGCGGACCTCGGTTCCTCCCTCGCCCGAGCACCTGGCCCACCTGGCCGCGCTCGGCCCGCTGCTGCCGGGGCATGCGCTGGCGGTGGACGTCGGCACCGGAGACGGGCTGCTGCTCGACGTGCTCGCGCCGCTCTACGGGCGGGTGATCGCGGTCGATCGCAGCCGTGCCCAGCTGGCCCGGGTGGCCGAGCGGGTCGCCGCCCGCGGCTTCCACCACGTCAGCCTCTACCCGGGCAGCTACGACGACACCGCGCTGCTCGAGCGGGTCGATGCGGCGGGGGGCGCCGACCTGGTGTTCGCCGGCCGCACCCTCCACCACGCCTCGCGCCCCGCCCAGGCGGTGCAGAGCTTCGCCCGGCTGATGAAGAAGGGCGGCCACCTGGTGGTGCTCGACTACCTGCCGCACGAGCTCGACGCGATGCGCACCGAGGGCGGCGACGTCTGGCTCGGCTTTCCGTCCGAAGAGCTGCGGGCCCACTTTGCCGCCGCCGGCCTCGAGCTGGTCGGCGAGGTCCCGATTCCCGACGTCTTTCACCCCGCCGGCCCCGACGCGGCGCTCGACTGGCACGCGTGGGTCGCGCTCAAGCCGACCGGAGCGTCGGTCACCTCTCTCAAGCAGCAGCTTCTCTAACCCGTCGTCTTCCCTCACCCCGGAGCAATCATGGATTCGCGCAAAGAGTTCCCCGCCTACAAGGTCAAGGACATCAGCCTCGCCGAGCTGGGCCGCAAGGAGATCAGCATCGCCGAGAAGGAGATGCCCGGCCTGATGTCGATTCGCGCCGAGTACAAGGGCAAGAACCCGCTCAAGGGCGCCCGCGTCGCCGGCTGTCTGCACATGACGATCGAGACCGCGGTGCTGATCGAGACCCTCAAGGAGCTCGGCGCCGAGGTCACCTGGACCAGCTGCAACATCTTCTCGACCCAGGACCAGGCCGCCGCGGCGATCGCCAAGGTCGGCGTCCCGGTGTTCGCGTGGAAGGGCGAGAGCCTCGAGGAGTACGACTGGTGCCTCGAGCAGCAGATCTTCGGCTTCGAGGGCGGCAAGGGCCCGAACATGATCCTCGACGACGGTGGCGACCTCACCATCTGGATCCACGAGAAGCACCCGGACCTGTTCAACGGCCCCGACGGGATCCGCGGCCTCTCCGAGGAGACCACCACCGGCGTCCACCGCCTCTACGAGATGAGCAAGCTGGGCAAGCTCAAGTGCGCGGCGATCAACGTCAACGACTCGGTCACCAAGTCGAAGTTCGACAACCTCTACGGCTGCCGTGAGTCGCTGATGGACGGGATCAAGCGCGCGACCGAGACGATGATCGCCGGCAAGGTGGTGGTGGTCGCCGGCTTCGGCGACGTCGGCAAGGGCTGCGCCCAGTCGGCGCGCGGCTTCGGCGCCCGGGTGATGATCACCGAGATCGACCCGATCAACGCGCTCCAGGCGGCGATGGACGGCTACGAAGTGGTCACGATGGACGAGGCCGCCTCGCGGGGCGACATCTTCGTCACCGCCACCGGCTGCTGCGACGTCATCACCGGCAAGCACATGCAGGCGATGAAGGACGCGGCGATCGTCTGCAACATCGGCCACTTCGACTCCGAGATTCAGGTCTCCTGGCTGGAGAAGAACCCCGAGATCCGCGAAGTGAACGTCAAGCCCCAGGTCGACCAGTTCGTCTTCCCGGACGGCAAGCGGATCACCCTGCTGGCCCGCGGCCGGCTGGTGAACCTCGGCTGCGCCACCGGTCACCCCAGCTTCGTGATGAGCAACTCGTTCACCAACCAGATGCTGGCCCAGCTGGCGCTCTGGGGCTCGCTCGACACCGGAACGAAGTTCGAGAAGGGCAAGGTCTACGTGCTGCCGAAGAAGCTCGACGAGAAGGTCGCCGCGCTCCACCTCGCCAAGGTCGGGGTGAAGCTGACCAGGCTCACCCCCGAGCAGTCGAAGTACATGGGCGTCTCGGTCGACGGCCCGTTCAAGGCGGACAACTACCGGTACTAGGCGCCTCGTCGCTGCGGCGACGTCGAGCAAAGGCAGCGCGGGGACTTCGGTCGCCGCGCTGTTTTTCTTTGTGTGCTAGCTCGCTGCGCGAAGATGACCTCCCGCGCGCTGGTGCTGATCCTGGTGCTGCTCGCCGGCGCTGCCCAGGCGCAGGCCCGCCCCGACACGCTCTACGTCAACCCTTCGCTGCTGGTCTCCAGCTCCCGCCTCACCGCGCTGGCCGGAGCGTCGGTCGCGATCGGCGAAGGCGCGGAGGGGATGGCGACCAACTACGCCGCGGTCGCCCAGCGCAGCCCGCGCCGCACCCGCCGGTGGGATTGGGACACCACGTTCTCGCTGCTGGGCACTCCGGTCGACTCGCAGAAGGACTTCGAGAATGACCTGCGGCCGCAGACGAGCGCGCAGCCGATCGAGGCGCAGGTCGGGCTCTACCTCCAGTACATGAAGTTCGGGCTGGGCGGCTTCGGCCGGTTCTCCACCCGCAACCTCTGCCTCGACGGCGCCTGCAGCCAGCAGCTGAGCGCCAACACCGCCCACGGCGGGCTGGTGGTGGGCGGGGCGTTCTGGAAGGACCAGCTGGTGATCGGGCTGGGCTTCAACGTCACCCAGGCGTGGTTCGTCCACGACGCGGAGGACATCGAGTACACCGGCACCAGCTTCGGGGTCGGCGCCCTGCTGCGAATGCACCACCAGCCGTTTCGCCTCGGCGCCTCGTTTCTGCTCGGGCACGTGGGGCGGCCGACCACCCCGACCAGCCAGATCGCCGATCGCCCGCTGTTCGCGGGGATCTCGACCCCGCACAAGATCTCGGTCGGCGCCTCGGTGCGGCTGGGGCCGGGCAGCGAGCGCTACAACCGGGTCAGCCAGTCGCTGGTCGACGAGCAGCCGAAGTACGAGGGCGCGCCGGTGCTCCCGTTCGACCCCGACCACGACGTGCCCCCGGGGACCTGGCTCTTGTCGGCCCAGCTCGACCTGGTGCTGCCGGTGAGCAACGCGACCACCGTGCGCTCGTTTCTGTTCGGGGAGCCGCCGGTGCCGGCGGGCGCCAGCTTCTACGTCGTGCCGCGGCTGGGAGTGGAGCACGAGCTGCTGCCGAAGCGGCTGCGGCTGCGCACCGGCGCCTGGCTCGAGCCGAACCTGGTGCGCGGCTCGCAGCTGCGCCCCCACGTCACCTTCGGCTTCGAGGTGTTCACCCTGCACCTGATCGACGACTGGAGCATCTCGGCCGCGCTCGACGCCGCGCCGCGGTACTTCGCGGCGAGCGTCGGCATCGGCTGGTGGCGGTGAGAGCTAGGCGGCCTTGCGCGACGACCGGCCGGCCTTGAGCGCCTTCAGCGCGCCCTCGACGTACTTCACCCCGGCGGCGGTGATCTGCCGGCCGCCCTTCACGGCCTTCGCGTAGCCCTTGTGCTCCCGCAGCGCCTTCGCCGCGTTGGGCGCCGCGTACTTCAGGCCGTGCGCCTGCCAGAAGGTGGAGGTCACCCCGGAGCTGATCCCGCTGCCGCTGCGCACCAGGTAGAGCGGAATCAGCGAGCGCAGCAGCTGGTCTTTCTTCTTCCCCGCCTTGATCAGGTCCACGCGGCGCGGGTGGGCTTCGAGGGCGGTCACCAGCACGTCGAGGGGAGAGGGGGCCTTGGGGCCGGCGATCCGGGCGGTGCGCACCGAGACCAGCGGCTTGCGCGCGGCCTTCGCTTTGGGCGGGCCGAGCCGGGCGGTGCGCTGCATCGCCTCCAGCCTCCGCTGCACGAACGCCTCGAGGCCGATGATCTGAAAGAACCCACCCTTCAACTTCTGGAGCTTGAACGCCAAGTGCACCCTCCCTGTAGGGCGGCGAACCTACAACAGCCGGCCGCGCTGCAAGGCCGATAAATCGGGCCCGTCTGCGGGCAGACACCGCGGCCCCGGGCGGGCTAGAGCCCGTAGGGGTGATGACTGCCCTGCTGCTGTCGCTGCTGCTGGTTGCCGCTCCCGCCCCGTCGAAAGGGACGCCGCGCGCGCCCGCCGACGCCGAGTACGCCTTCTTCCTCCCCCGGCTCGAGGACGCGGCGCAGCTGATTCCCTTCCTCGACGCGGCCGGCGAACGCTCGGGCCTGTTCCGGCGCGAGGGCTGGCGCAACGAGGTGCACCCGCTGCTGCGGCTCGACGTCACCCGCCAGGACTCGCTGCTCGAGTCGGGCCTCGATCCGAACGGGCCGGGGACGCTGTCGTTCCGGGGGAACTACTCGTTCTCCTGCGTCAGCTTGAGCGACGTGAAGAAGTACGAGGCGGCCTGCGCCGAGCGGCTGAAGACCCTCGGCGATCCGTGGCGAAAGGACGTCGACGGGGTGGCGGTGGTGGGGGCGAGGGATTCGCTCGGGCGGGTGCTCTCGGGGTACGTGCTCAAGGGCAAGGAGTCCTGCGCGGTCGGCGGCGGCGGCAGCACGGTCGAGAAGCCGCTGCTCGAGCTGGGCAAGCTGCTCGGCAAGCCCCCGGGCGGGGCGATGTGGAAGACGGCGCA
>JAGSPQ010001030.1 GCA_018262385.1 Myxococcaceae bacterium
GAAGTGGCGTCCTTTCACGGCGACGTGAGCGGCCTGGTTCCCGACAACGTGCTGCGCGACCTTCAAGCCAAATTCCCCCGGAAGTAAGGAGCAAACCCATGCAGCTCGCCAAGCGGCTCAAGGCGATCAAGCCGTCTCCCACCCTCTCGCTCAACGCGAAGGCCAAAGCGCTCGCAGCCAGGGGCGAAGACGTCGTCAGCTTCGCGGCCGGCGAGCCGGACTTCGACACCCCGGTGCACATCAAGGACGCGGCGAAGGCGGCGCTCGATGCGGGCTTCACCAAGTACACCGCCACCGGCGGCATCCCCGAGCTGAAGAGCGCGATCAGCGCGAAGCTGAAGAAGGACAACCAGCTCGACTACTCGCCCGAGCAGATCCTGGTCAGCTGCGGCGCCAAGCACTCGCTCTACAACCTGTTCCAGGCGCTGCTGTCGCCGGGGGACGAGGTGGTGATCTTCTCCCCCTACTGGGTCAGCTACCCGGACATGGTGCGGCTGGCCGACGGCGAGCCGGTGATCGTCGAGACCTCCGCGGCCGAAGGGTACGCGCCCGATCCGAAAGAGCTGCGCAAGGCGCTGACCCCGAAGACCCGGGCGGTGGTGATCAACTCACCCTCGAACCCGACCGGAGCGGTGCTCGGCCGCGACGCGCTGGCCCGCATCGCCGAGGTGCTCGCGGGCCACGACTGCCTGATCGTCACCGACGACATCTACGAGAAGCTGCTCTACACCGGCACGCCGTTCCTCAACCTCGCCAACGTCGCCCCCGAGCTGGCGCCGCGGGTGGTGACGGTGAACGGGTTCTCGAAGGCGTTCTCGATGACCGGCTGGCGGCTGGGCTACGCCGCGGGCCCCAAGGATCTGATCGGCGCGATGCAGATGATCCAGGACCAGTCGACCTCGAACGCGAACTCGATCACCCAGAAGGCGGGCGTCGCCGCGCTGACCGGGACGATGGAGCCGGTCGAGAAGATGCGGGTCGAGTTCCAGGCCCGGCGGGATCTGATCGTCAAGGGGCTCAACGACATCCCCGGGATCCACTGCCGATCGCCCGACGGCGCGTTCTACGTCTTCCCCAACGTCGAGGCGCTGATCGGCAAGCGGTACAAGGGCAAGCAGGTCAACGGCTCGGTGCACCTGTCCGAGCTGCTGCTGGAGGACTTCAAGCTCGCCGCGGTGCCCGGCGAGCCGTTCGGGGCCGAGGGCTACCTGCGGCTGTCGTTCGCCACCGCGCGGACCACGATCGACAAGGGGCTGCTGCGGCTGCGCGAGTTCGTCGCCCAGCTGAGCTGATCACCGCCGCAGCCAGTGCGAGTCGCGCCGGGCGGCGGTGAAGTGGCAGATCACCGCGCAGATGAACTCTGCGTCGTAGAGGGAAGGGATCGCGAACAGCTGCTGCTCGGCGCCTGAGCGGTCGGCGCCGTGCAGGTGCAGGTGCTGCACGTGGGACCCGCGATGCCGAGTCTCGTACTCGTAGGTCCGAACCGCGCTCAGCTGGAGCCGCCGGGTCGAGAACAGCCAGGCGGGGACGACGAGGACCTTGCCGTCGAGCTCGAACCGGCCGAGCGAGCCCCCCAGGTACTGCCCGTGGCGGATCCCGGAGGTGCTCCAGCGCACCGTCACCCGGCTCTTGCCCAGCTCGGTGACGGTGAACCCGTCGGGGATCCGGAGCACCGGGCCGTCGTCGAGCTGCCAGTCGCGCTCGTACCGGCTCCAGGCCAGGTGCGAGCGGCGCTGAGCGGCGATCAGCAACGGCGTCAGGCCGCCGGCGCGCTCGAGGGTGGTGGCCAGGCGCTGCTCCAGCCGCGCGACCAGCTCGCTGCGCAGGGCCGGCAGCCTGCGGATCCGGGCGGCCAGCGCTCCCTCGGCGCCGGTGAGGTCGGTCTTCGCCAGCGCGCCGATCAGCCGCCGGTCGACCTCCTCGTGATTGCGCGCCACCCACTGGGTCGCCACCGCCACCTTCGAGGCGAGCGCGTCGGGCGCGCCCCGGCGCAGGGCCGCCGCCACCGCCTGGTACGTCTCGAAGGCGTGGCCGAGGAAAGTGGCCTGCCCCTCGAGCCTGATCTCGAGTTCAGTCGTGGTAGCCGACCAGCTGCCAGCGCCCGGTGGGGTGGGCACGGAAGATCGCCACCGCCGCGTGACCCGAGAGGTTGCCGATCGCGATCATCGTGCGGGGGGCCTTCCACGGCATCGCGTTGAGCCGGGGCGGCGGGCGGCCGTACTTCTTCTCCATCTCGGCCGGGGTGAGCACCTCGACGTCGTAGAGCGTCACCAGATCGGTACGCTTCGGAGAGCGCGTTCAGCCGCAGCGCGAGCGGATCCGGATCGCCGTGCCCATGGGCGCTGGGGGTGGCGGTGGCGTTCATCGCGTCGGGGAATTTCCGGAACAGCTCCTGCATCGCCTCGGAGGACTCGACCGGCGGGAGCCTGCGGATCCGATCGAGCTGCCGCTGAAGCTCCTCGGCGCTGGGCGTGCGCTGAGCGCGGACTGCGTTGGGGTTGGCCGCCGGATCAGCTGCCACGGCCGC
>JAGSPQ010000218.1 GCA_018262385.1 Myxococcaceae bacterium
CATCCCCGCCACGTCGCTGCCCGCCGAGGCCTCGGTCACCGCGAAGGCGCCGATCTTGTCGGCCGCAATCGCCGGCTTGAGGTAGGCGAGCTTCTGCTCGTGGGTCCCGAACGAGTTGATCGGAGCGGTGGCGATCGTCATCTGCGCCCCGATCCCCGCCGCCACTCCCCCGCTGCCACAGCGCGCCATCTCTTCGATCAGCACCGCCTCGTAGAGGAAGCCCGCGTTCGTCCCGCCGTACGCCTCGGGGTACTTGAGGCCGAAAAAGCCGTGGCCGGCGAGCTTCTTGTACAGCTCGATCGGAAACTCCTCTGCCTCGTCCCACTGGGCGGCATTAGGCAGGATCTCCCGCGAGATGATCTTCCGGGCAGTCGCCCGAAACGCCTCATGCTCCTCTGAATACAGGCCGAATCCGAAACTCACGCTGACTCCTCGCCGCAAATCTTTCGCCCTTCGGCGGCGCGCAGTCTAGTTGACCGTACGAAGTCGCGGTGCGTATAAGCCGCGGCTCATGGCGGCATAGCCAAGTGGTAAGGCAAGGGTCTGCAAAACCCTCATCCCCCGGTTCGAATCCGGGTGCCGCCTTCGCTTCACCCCGACGACCCTGAAGCACTTCGCCGCACTGCTGTTGCTCGCCGCCTGCGCCACCTCCCCGGTGGTCGTGGCCCCTGCCCCAGTGACGGTCGCCCCCGCGCCGCCGCAACCGAAGGCCAACCCGGCTCCGGTCGATCTGCCCGCGCCGCCCGAGCCCACCAGCCGCCGGGTGGACTTCAAGAGCGGCAACCCGGTGATCCCGGTGCGGCTGATGGAGAACGCCTCCAGCGTCACCTTCTCGGCCAGAGGCCGGCTGAAGCTCAAGCTGGCCGGCAAGCTCGAGAAGACGATCGACACCGCCCCCAATGCCACCTGGACGGTGAAGGTGCGCCAGTCGACCCCGGCGGTGGTGGTGGCGGCGATCCAGCTGGCCGAGTTTCCCTTCCTCGACAAGGCCGGGCTCGCCGCCGCGCAGCTCGAGCTGGAGGCGCAGGGGCTGAAGGTCACCTCGCGGGTGCTGGGCGGGGTGTTCGGGATCGCAGGAAAGGTGATCGACAACCGCCGCTATCTGCTGTTGGTCGACGAGCCGGCGCGGCCGCTCGAGGCGGCGCAGGCCCGCCAGGCCGAGCTGCTGCAGAAGGCCGGGCTGCGCACCACCCTGCTCGAAGAGCTCCAGGTGGCGCCGACCGCGATCCTCGAGGTGCTCGACACCGACGGCAACTCGGTGGGCCTGGCCGAAGATCGAATCGTCGCCGAGCCGGTGGAAGGAGCGACGATCGACGTCCGCAAGGTCGAGTACGGCGTCGGCTACGACAACCACGCCTTCGAAGATCGCAGCTACCGTGGCTCGCTGCAGCTGTCGGCCGATCGCGGCGGGAAGATCGCCGCCACCAACCTGGTCGGCCTCGAGGATCTGCTCAAGGGCCTGGTGCCCTCGGAGATCTTCGCCCGCGCCCACCTCGAGGCGCTCAAGGCGCAGGCGGTGACTGCGCGCGGCGAGGTGCTGGCGAAGATCGGGCTCAAGCACCACGCCGATCCGTACCTGCTGTGCACCGAGCAGCACTGCGCGGTCTACCGCGGCGTCTCGGGCGAGGTGGCCAGCACCAGCGCCGCGGTCGAGGCGACGCGGGGCGAAGCGCTGTTCGACGAAGGCGGCAGGCTGGTCGACTCGGTCTACAGCGCGGTCTGCGGCGGCCACACCGAGAACAACGAGGTGGTCTGGGGCGGAGTGCCCAACCCGTCGCTGCGCGGCCGGCCCGACACCCTGCCCGGCTTCAAGCCCAAGAGCTCGCCCGAGGCGCTGACCGAGTTCCTCACCACCGACGCCCCGCACGCCTGCCGGCTGTCGAGCTTTGCCCAGCTGGCGAAGTACCGCTGGGAGAAGCGCTTCACCGCCAAAGAGCTCGACGAGAAGACCGCCTCGCTCAAGCTGGGGTCGATCTTCACCCTCACCGTGGTCGAGCGCGGGATCTCCGGGCGCGCGCGGCTGCTCAACATCTCGGGCGAGAACGGCGCCACTCAGATCCGCGGCGAGCTGAACATGCGCCGGCTGTTCGGGATGTTGAACAGCGGGATGTTCGAGGTGCGGCTGGAGAAGGATCCCAGGGGCCGGCCAGCCACCTGGATCTTCACGGGTGGGGGTTGGGGCCACGGGGTAGGCATGTGTCAGACAGGAGCGATCGGCCGCGCCGAAGCGGGCCAGAGCTACCGCGAAATTCTGGCGCACTATTACAACGGCGCGATCGTGGCCCCAATCTACTGATCTGGCCCGTTTGGAGGCCGGGGATGGGAATGATCCAGCGGGGCAGCGACGTTAAAGTGAAGACGTGCCGCTCATTCCCCTCACGCCGCCTGATCGCCTGCGCCCCGTCAAGCGCGGCGTCCTCGCGGCCGTGCTGGCGCTGGTGGGGCACGCCTGGTTCGTCTCGCTGTTGCTGTTCGTCTCGCTGCTGAAGTTCAACCTCCCCGACGTTCCGAAGAAGAAGCCCCCTGCGCAGCAGGTAACGATGCGGGGCGTCACCGCGCAGCAGTGGTCGGCCAACCGCGGCGACGTGCCCAACACCGCCCAGACCGAGCCCCGAGTGGCCCGCCGCGAGCCGGCCAAGCCCGAGAAGAAGAAAGAGAAGCCGGTCGACCAGAACCCGCCCGGGCAGGTGGTGGACGTCGCCCCCGGTAACGACAAGGTCGATCCGGCAGCGAAGTACCTCGCCGAGTCGAACAACGCGGTGAAGAAAGAGACGAAGGCCAAGGACCAGACCGCCTTCTACCGGAACGCCGCGCCGAAGCGGACCTCGCCCAATCCCCAGGAAGGCCAGGGCAGCGACGCCGTCGAGAAGCCACAACAGGCCGGGAACAACGGCGTCGGCGCCGACGATCGCCCCCTGCAGGAGAAGACCGCCCAGCAGAAGGCGGTGATGGAAATGCCCACCCAGGAGGCGCGCAGCGAGGTGGCGATGCGCGAGAAGAGCCAGGGCCCGGGCGCCGAGATCAACAACCGCAACGAGACCGACTCGGTGGAAGGCAACTCCGACCGGTTGAGGCTCCAGCCGGGCACGGGTGGCGCCGAAGACAGCTCGGCCGGAAAAGCCGGGCTGCCCGGGGTGTCGAACCTGGTGCCCTCGGCCGCGGTGCTCGACAAGATCTCCGGCGCCGCCGCCAACGATCACCTCAAGGACGCCGAGGAAGGCGAAGGCACCTACCTCAATACGAAGGAATGGAAGTACGCGAGCTTCTTCAACCGGGTGAAGCAGTCGGTGGGGATGCACTGGAACCCGTCGGCGCCGCTGCGCACCCGCGATCCGACCGGCAACATCTACGGCGGCCGCGATCGCTACACCGTGCTCAACGTCACCTTGAACGAGCGCGGCAACGTGCAGGAGATCTTCGTCGAGAAGAGCAGCGGGCTCGACTTCCTCGACCTCGAGGCGATCAAGTCCTTCGAGCGCGCCCAGCCGTTCCCCAACCCTCCGCCGGGGCTGGTGCAGCACGACGCGGCGGTGAAGTTCAGCTTCGGCTTCTTCCTCGAGATGAGCGGCACCCCGAAGCTGAGGCTCTTCCGCCAGAACTGACGAGCGGCCCCGGCAAGCCGACCCGCTCAGTCCCTCGGAGCGCCCGCCGGGATCCGCAGCTCGAACGTCGTCCCCTTCCCCGGCTTGCTCTTGCAGACGACGGTGCCGCCGTGCTCCTCGGCGATCGTCTTCACGATCGCCAGGCCCAGCCCGGTGCCGTTCTTCTTCCGGGCGGTGACGAACGACTGGAAGAGCTTGTCGGCGATCTCGGGAGGAATCCCCGGGCCGTTGTCCGAGAAGCGCATCACCAGCTCGTCGGCCTCGCGGGCGACCGCGTAGGTGAAGCGGCCGCCCTTCGGCATCGCCTGCACCGCGTTGCGGGCAAGGTTGTAGACGACCCGCTTGAGCTTGTTCTCGTCGAAGCGCGCGCTGCCGGTGTACTCGGCCTGGACCTTGAGCTCGACCTTGGTGCCGGTGAACTCCTGCTCGAGCTGCTCCTGCACTTCCTTGATGAACTGCTGCATGTAGACCCGGCGCAGCAGCACGCTGCGCTCGCCCTTGGCGAAGGCGAGCGTCTCGCGGGTCATCGCGTTGAGGTGATCGAGCTGGCCGAGGATGATCTGCGCCGCGCTCTTCCGCTCTTCCGGATCGTTCTCGTCGGCCAACAGCTCGGCGTAGCCGGCGATCACCGTCATCGGCGTCCGCACGTCGTGCAGCACGCCCGACAGCATCTGGCCGATCGCCGCCATCCGGCCTCTGCGCTCACCCTCTTCGCGCGATCGGCGCAGGGTGATCGCCCGGCCGGCCTGGCCGGCCAGCAGCGTCGCCAGGCGCTCGTCACCGTGATCGAAGCCGCCCTTCTTGTTGAGCAGCTCGAGCGCGCCGATGATCTTCCCGTCGGCGGCGATCGGCACGCACAGCAGCGCGCCGATGGTGACGCCGAGCTTCTTGGCGATCGACTTGTCGTAGTGCTCCGAGTCGGCCGCGTCGAGCACCCGCACCGCCTCTCCCGTCTCGGCGACGTGGCCGGCGATCCCCTGCCCGGCCTTGAGCGACATCGCGATCAGCGCGTCGCTCTTCTCGCCCTTCGCCGATCGGAAGTAGAGGGCGTCCTTCTCCTCCTCCATCAGCAGGATGCTGCCCGCCCCGGCCTCGACCACCGCGATCGCCTTGTTGAGGATCCGCTCGAGCAGATCTTCCTGCGCCTCGGCCTGCGAGACGGCGCGCTCGACCTCATAGAGCACGTCGAGGTCGCGAACCGCGCCGGCGAGCTCGTCGCTGGCCTGGGTGAGCTTCTCGTTCTTGGATCGCAGTTGCTCGACGAGCAGCACGTTGTCGAGCACCGCGGCGATCTGGCTGGCGACCCCCTCGACCAGCGCGCGATCTTCGTGACTGAACGCGTTGACCTTGCGGTGGAGCACCTCGATCACGCCGAGGATCCGCCCACTCACGTGCCGCAGCGGAGCGGCGATCATCGACCGGGTCCGAAAACCCGACTGGCGATCGATCTCGGGGTTGAAGCGGATGTCGGCGTAGGCGTCGGCCAGCAGCAGGCTCTTGCCCGACTGGACCACGTGGCCGGCGATCCCCGCGTTGATCGGGATCCGGATCTCTTTGAGGGTCGAGCCGCGCAGCACCCGCGACCACAGCTGGCTGGAGTCTTCGTCGACCATGAACAGGGTCGACGCCTCGGCGGCCAGCAGGGCGGTGAGGCGATCCATCACCAGCCGCAGCAGCGCGTCGACGTCGCGCGCCGCCGAGATCTGGGTCCCGATGTCGAGCACCGCCGTGAAGCGCTCGGCCTGTCGAACGACCGCCTGCTCGAGCTCGTTCAGCTTTTCCGAAAGGCCTGTCACCAACCCGCTGGGTGACTCGCGAGACTCGCCCCGAATGACTTGCATCCGTCCTCTCCTACTCCGAAACGGCCTCCCGACGACGGGGGATCGACCTGACGGGTGGCCCTCGTCAGTGGGCGAGCGCCCAGGACTTCCCCGAGCCCACGTCGACGATCAGCGGGACCCTCAGCTGCGCGGCGTTCTGCATCACTTCCTTCGCCAGCGCCTGGGTGGCCTCGACCTCGCCCTCCGGGCACTCGAACAGCAGCTCGTCATGCACCTGCAGCAGCATCCGGGCGCTGAGCCCGCGCGCCTCGATCATCCCGTCGACCTTCAGCATCGCCCGCTTGAGCAGGTCGGCCGCGGTGCCCTGGATCGGCATGTTGATCGCCGCCCGCTCGGCGGTCATCGCGATGTTCCGGTTCTTGCTGACGATGTCGGGCATGTACCGCCGCCGGCCGAAGATCGTCTCGACGTAGCCCTGCTTGCGCGCCTGCTCGATCGTCCCGTCGACGTACGCGCGGATGCCGGGGAACCGCTCGAAATAGCGGGCGATGATCGACCGCGCCTCGTCGGCCGGGATGCGCAGCCGCAGCGACAGCCCCTGGGCGGCCAGGCCGTAGGCGATCCCGTAGTTGATCATCTTCGCGGTGCGCCGCTGCACGTCGGTGACCTCGGCCGGGTCGACTCCGAACACCTCGGCGGCGGTGCGCCGGTGGACGTCGATCTCGCCCAGGAAGGCCGCGATCAGCGACGGGTCCTGCGAGATGTGGGCGAGGATCCGCAGCTCGATCTGGCTGTAGTCGGCCGAGACCAGCATCCAGCCTGGCTCGGCGACGAACGCGCGCCGAATCGACCGGCCCAGCTCGGTGCGGATCGGGATGTTCTGCAGGTTCGGATCCGACGAGGTCAGCCGCCCGGTCGCCGTCGCCGCCTGGTGGAAGGTGGTCCGAATCCGCCCGTCCGCCCCGATCTGCTTCGGCAGGGTGTCGAGGTAGGTGCTCTTGAGCTTGCTCGCGTTGCGGTACTCGATGATCGCCTGCGGCAGCGGGTGCTGCTCGGC
>JAGSPQ010000219.1 GCA_018262385.1 Myxococcaceae bacterium
TGCCCGGCCGAATGCGCTTGAGCTCGAAGCGCCAGACGTGGTCGCCCAGGTCGGTGCGCTCGACCAGGCCCACCTCGGTCAGATCGACGAGGTTGCGGTAGACGGTGGTCCGATCGAGGCCCTCGGCCGCCAGCCCCTCGAACAGCTCGGAGTGGGAGATCGGGGTGGTCGCCTCGAACAGCCGCCGCAGCACCACCAGCCGGGGCGAGGTGCTGCGCAGCCCGGCCCCGCGGATGGTGCTCTTGAGCGACTCGGTGGTGACGGCGGGGGACTTCTTCATTGGGTTGGCTGGGCGGCGGATCCTACTCGTACGACGGCCCGCAGGCAGCCCAGGCGCCGCGCCTACTCGGCCGCCATGAACGGGTAGCCGACCGAGGTCGCGGGCGCGAAGGTCTCCTTGATCGTGCGGGGGCTGGTCCACCGCATCAGGTTGAGCATCGAGCCGGCCTTGTCGTTGGTGCCGCTGCCCCGGCTGCCGCCGAACGGCTGCTGCCCGACCACCGCGCCGGTGCACTTGTCGTTGATGTAGAAGTTTCCCGCCGCGTGGCGCAGCTCGCGGGAGGCGAGGTCGATCGCCTGGCGATCGCGGGCGAAGATCGCCCCGGTGAGCGCGTAGGCGGCCGCCTGGTCGCACTCGCGCAGGGTCTCGACGTACTGATCGTCGGGGTAGACGTAGAGCCCGACGATCGGGGCGAAGATCTCCTCCACCATGATCCGGTGCCGGGGGGTGAGGCAGCGCACCAGCGTGGGGCGGATGAACCAGCCTTCCTTTCGATCGGTCTGCCCGCCGGCGAGGATCTTCGCGTCGGGGCCGGACTTCGCCAGCTCGAGGTAGCTGCTGGCGTTGGCGAACGACTTCTCGTCGATCACCGCGCCCATGAAGTTGCGGAAGTCGGCCACGTCGCCGACCTTCAGCTCGTTGATCGCCGCCACCAGCTTCGCCTCGAGCTTCGGCCACAGGCTCTGCGGCACGTAGACCCGCGAGCAGGCGCTGCACTTCTGGCCCTGGTACTCGAAGCCGCCGCGGACGATCGCCGTCATCACCGCGTCGAGATCTCCCTCGGCCGAGGGGTGGACGAAGATGAAGTCCTTCCCGCCGGTCTCGCCCACCAGCCGGGGGTACTGGCGGTAGCGCGAGATGTTCTCCGCGACCGACTTCCACATCCCGTTGAAGGTGTTGGTGCTGCCAGTGAAGTGCACCCCGCCCAGATCCGGACTGCCGAGCACGATCCCGCCGATCTGCGCGCCGGGCGCGGGGACGAAGTTGATCACCCCGTCGGGCAGGCCGGCTTCTTTGAGCAGCTCCATGATCCGCCAGCCGCTGAGCACCGCGGTCTGGGCTGGCTTCATCACCACCACGTTGCCCATGATCGCCGGAGCGGTGCAGAGGTTGAGCGCGATCGCGGTGAAGTTGAACGGCGCCACCGCGAACACGAACCCGTCCAGCGGGCGGTAGTCGGTCTGGTTCCACACCCCGGGGCTGCTGATCGGCTGCTGCTCCATCAGCGTCTGGGCGAACGAGACGTTGAAGCGCAGGAAGTCGATCGCCTCGCAGGCCGCGTCGATCTCGGCCTGGTAGACCGTCTTCGACTGCCCGAGCATGGTGGCGGCGTTGATGATCGGCCGGTACTTCGTCGCCAGCAGCTCGGCCGCGCGCAGGAAGATCGCCGCCCGCTCGTGAAACGGGGTCGCAGCCCAGCCCGGCTTCGCCGCCATCGCCGCCGCGATCGCCTGCTCGACGTGGGCCGGCGAGGCCTGGTGGACGTCGGCAGTGACGTGCTGGTGGCGGTGGGGTGAGAACGCCTGGCTCAACTTCCCGGTGCGGATCTCCTTCCCGCCGATCACGATCGGGATGTCGAGCTTCTCGGCGGTCTGCTTCTGCAGCGCGGCCTTCACCTCGGCCCGCTCGGGAGACCCGGGAGCATAGGAACGAACGGGCTCGTTGACCGGCGTCGGGACGCGGACGTTTCCGTGGATCATTGGCGCGACTTAACTCTTAAGCCGCACCGTCACCACCACTTCAGGCTTCACCTTCAGCGTCCCGAACATCGCGCTGTACGGCTTGATCTTGAAGTCGCGCTGATCGAGCCGCGCCTCGACCAGGCCGTCGGCAGCCCGGGTGCAGCGGACCTCGCGGGTCACCCCGTGCAGGGTCAACTGGCCCACCACCAGGGTCGGGGTCACCTGGGTCGAGGCGAACCGGATCTGCGGAAACTTCGCGGATGCGAGCACGTCCTTGACGATGTTCTTCTCGATCTCGCCGTACACCAGCGCCGGCACCGCGCCCGGGTGGTCGCGGCCGTCTTTGCGCGGGCAGACGACCCGCAGCGAGGAAGCGTCGAAGACCGCGGTGACCGAGTCGTCGCCGACCTCCAGCTCGACCCGGGTGACCTGGATCTTCAGATCGTGCGCCAGCGCCGACAGCGCGCCTTCCTTGAAGGTGTAGACGAGGACCTCGGCCGTCGACGCGTCGTAGCGGGTCATGCCGTCGCTTTAGTTCAACAGCTTCGGATTCACCTTCGCCTTCTTCATCGCCGAGCCGTGGGACTTGAAGAACTTCTCCATCACCGCCATCAGCCCGTCGAAGGCGTCGCGCATCGCCCACGCGCGGGCGTCGACGTCTTTCATCGCCGCGGCCCGGCGCAGCCCCTGCTCGAGAGCCCTGCGTGGCCCCGGGCAGTTCTGGTGGGTGGCGATCAACCGGCGCGCCGTCTCGCGGTACACCTGGTAGCAGGCCTCGATGTTCCCCTGGTTGTAGGCGGGCGCGCCGATCGAGATCGCGCTCGCGATCGACTCCATCATCACCTCCAGCCCGCTTGCGCTCGAGCCCTCGAGGATGGTGATCGGGTGCTCGGGGATCTCGCGCCTGGCCGCCGGGGCCCGCTTGGGCGGCGCCAGGGCGGTCAGCGGGCGGAACACCCTCTCGTCCAGCATCGGGGTGACGTACTTCAGCGGCACGCCCAGCACCGCGGTGCCTTCCTCGGTCTGGGCGACGGTGACCACCCCGAGCACCTCGCCGGTGGCCGACACCAGCGGCCCACCCGACGCGTCGGCCGGCAGCTCGCCCTCGAGCCGGTAGATGGTGAGCCAGCCGCCCAGCACCTGCACCGCCGAGATCTTCGCCGGGGCCCAGCGGGTGCGCTGCCCCTGCTCCACCATTCCGAAGACGATCACCGGAGTGCCTTCCTCCACCAGCCGCTTCGGCCCCCGCGGCAGCGACGGCAGGCCGGGCACCTCGAGCTTCAGCACCGCCAGGTCCCGCTTGGTGTCGAGCCCGCCGACCTGGCGCACGTCGATCTTCCGACCGTCAGCGAGGTGGGCGGTGACCTTCTTCTCGCCCATCACCACGTGGAGGCTGGTGACGACCAGCCCATCGCCAGAGGCGAGGAAGCCGATCCCGTACGCCTTGCCGAACTGGAGGAGGACGATCGACTCGGCGGCCTGGGCGGCGACGCTGTTCAGGGCAGACGGCATGACGCACCAGCATCTAACCCCAGAAACCGGCCCAAGGTTGAGCGGAGCTTTCAGCCCCCCGCGGCTGCCTCACCCGGCGGGCTGGAAGGACACCACCCAGGCCGGGCCCTGGCGGTAGAGCGAGCCGAGGCCGACGAAGTGGTTGAGGTAGGCGAGCATCTTCTCGGTCGCGCCGGCGGCGTCCACGCGCTCGAGGGTGTCTTCGTCCTCGGTCGCTCCGCCGACGAGGTACTCGTAGCTGTGGGACGCCAGGTAGAGGCGGTGGCAGCGAGGGCAGCGCTGCAGCATCAGCCCGTCGCGATCCTCGAGCTTGAGGACCACCCCCAGGTGCCGGGCTTCCGCCGGGATGTCGTTCGCCACCTCACCCCGAACCTCGAACCGCGAGGCGTTGATCGGCAGCGCCCGGCAGATTTCGCACCCGGCAAGGTCGAGCGCGACCGGCAGCGCCAGCTCCGCGATCACCCGCTGCAGCTGGGCGGGCGAGTAGGCCACGAGGTCGAGGAAGTACCGGTCGTCGCTCGCTCCCCCCGCGGCCTCCCAGCGAAATACCCCGGCTGGTGTCGCTTCCAGGTCGGTGGTCGCCCGCCAGCGCTGGTTGCAGCGGGTGCACACGGCCCAGGTCCGACGGATTCTCCCCCGACTGCCCTCGTGGCTGACCCGCGCCACCTTCAGTTGGGCGGCCTGCACCAGCTGGCTCGGGTCGTTGCGGGGCGAGTCGGGGAGCGCTCGGCAGGGGCACTCCCCCGGCGGATGCGCCGGGCGGACGTAGTGGGCAGCGAGCGCTGCGCTCCCGGTCACTTCTTCCCACTTCCGAAAGTCCTCGGAGAAGACGCTGGTGCGGGTCACCCGCCAGCGTCGCCCGCACAGCGTGCACTCGTAACAGGCCTCGCTGCGGTTGTGCTCCCCCTTCCCCGGCGCCGGCAGGTGCCAGGCGGAGTGGGCCCGGCGGAGGAAGCCGGCTTGTTCCTCCGACCAGTCCTCGAGCGCCGTGTAGAGGGGGACGAAGTCGGTCGGCTGGGCGGCGTACTGGTGACAGTGGCAGAGGGTGGGCTCCACGCCCGGCAATCTAGTTGATTGGGCCGCCTCGCCTGCCCTTTGCGTCAGGAAGCCAGGCCCGGTGCCCCACCGAGGGTAGCTCGCTGCTAGCCTTCGGAGGCCGACTCTCCTCTCACTGAGCCTCAGACCCGATGCCCGAGACGCTGCCGTCGGTCGCCGACATCAACGAAGACATCGCGCGCGGCCTGAAGAGGGACGGCCACAGCGCGAGCGTCGTCACGCGCAAGCTGATGGACGTTCACCAGGTGACGCCGGTCGAGGCGCGGCAGCTCGTCGCGAAGGTCTTCGGCGGCGCGGCGGCGGTTCACGCGAGCAACAAGGGGCAGACCGTGGTGATCGGCATCACGCTGATCGCCGCAGGGCTGACCGGCGGGGCGCTCGTCTACTTTGCCGTCGGCTTCTCGGATCTGGAGTTGGCCCTTCCGCTCTACGCGCTCGCGTTCGGGGCGTTCAGCGGCGGGCTCACGGCGATCCTGAAGGTCGTGCTGGGCGACACCCACGACCTCAAAGCTCGATGACGTTCGGCGCTTACCTCGGCCCTCGGCCGCGCGCCGACACCCACGGCGGCTCCTGAGGTGCCGGTTGTTCGTCTTGATGGTCCGGGGAAACGTCACCCTTGAGCCGCCGGCGCCGATCGGCTCACTCCAGCGATTCGACAGGTGTCGACGGCGGTGCGGCGCCTTCAGCTACACTTCGGGCGATGAGGACCTGGCTCCTGCTCGCCACGCTCGCAGCCTCGGTCGCCGGCTGCGACTGCGCGATTTGCCCCCGCGAAAGCTGGTGCGACGGCGACCGGGTCATGAGGTGCAAGGTCGACTGCGGAGCGTCGCAGGGCAAGCAGCAGGGGTTCAGCAACTGCGTGAAGAAGGAGTCCTTCGTCGACTGCGCACAGACCGGCCGCGACGAGCTCGGCGTCGAGCAGACGTGCGCGGCGGTGACGTCCGGAGGGTCGACGTATCACCATTGCGTCGATAAGCCCGCGACGAGCTGCACGCGCCTCGACGGCAAGTCGCCTGACGGCCGCTCGAGCTCCCCGCTCGGCTGCGACGAGCGTGGCAACGTCGTCAGCTGCTTCGGCATCGGCGACGGCACCGGCGTGCTCGCGACTTCCCGCTGCACGAGGCCCGCGACCACGTGCCACTTCGTGGAGACCGGCTACGCCTGCGTCGACTTGCCGAAGGTCGCTTGCGAGCCAGCGCAGCACCCGCGGTGCGCGGACGAGACGACGGTGCTGTACTGCCCGGGCTCGCCCGACGCCGGCTACTACATCGCGCGAGACACGTGCATCGGCACGCTGCGCTGCATGACTGACGACGCCGGCGTCGGGCGCTGCCGCACCGCGCCCTTCGACGGCGGAGCGACGGATGCCGGATCATCGGATGCCGGACCCAGCGACGGCGGCTGACCCCGCAGCGCCTGCCAATCCACCCGCCCTTCGCTCAACCTCAGCCCTCGGCCGCGCGCCGACACCGACGGCGGCTCCTGAAACCCCGCTTGTTCGTCTTATCGCCAGCGCTCCTTCTTCGCGCTCCGCCCCCGAGGCGAGTCTGCGGACTCGGATGCGCGCGGGGCCGGGCCGCCCTCACGGCGCAGCTGCGGGTTGCTCATGAAGCAGATCGGCCTGGGCGGGTAGCCCAAGAGCCATCCTCGTCGTCCCCGCCCACTGGTACGTCAACCTCGCCGCGGCCACCGCGATGGCTCGGCCGCGAACGATTCACGACTTCTTCACGGGTTGTCGGCCACGCCCACGGGTCGAAGTGCACTGTCGACTGAGCCCGGCTGGCGCTGTAGGACCGCTCCTCATGAGACTTCTCGCCCTGGTGCTCGCTGCCTGCTTCGCCACCGGTTGTGCTTCGACGCACGGCCTGAAGTTCAAGAGCTTCGGAACCTACCGGCCGGCGTACGAGCA
>JAGSPQ010000220.1 GCA_018262385.1 Myxococcaceae bacterium
GAGACGCGGGTGCCCGGGGCGCCGCCTGCGATTGGGCGGATCCGCTTCGATCGCCAGGCCTTCCTTCCCCGGGTGGTTTCAGCCGAGGAGCTGTATTCGCCCTCGGAAAACTGAGGCCGCCCCAGGCGCCAACAGGCTGCAAACACGCTCCGCCGAGGTGGGCATGTGTCGTGCTCTTGGGGCGCGGATGACTTCGTGCCGGACGGGGATGCTGGTGCTGCTGCTGACCGCCGGTTGTGCGCGGCCCGTCCCGGCGCTGCTGGCCGACGGCGGAACGGGCGGTGGCGGTGGGCGAACCGGCTGCGGCGCGGACGCCGAGTGCCCCGCGGGGATGGTCTGCGAAGGGTGCGGCTCGGGAGAGTTCTCCTGCGTACCGGGCTGCCGCAGCGACACCCAGTGCAAGGCCAACCACCTGTGCCGCGGGCCGGTGGCGTGCGCGAAGTGCCCCTGTCCTCCGGGGTGGTGCGAGCCGGATCCCTGCCTCGACCTCGACGACGACGGGTACGCGCAGTCGTGCGACCAGACGGTGAGCTGCGCTGGCAAGCAGCTGTGTGACTGCGACGACCGCAACCCCAACGTGCACCCCGGGCGCGCGGAGGTCTGCAACAACGGCCTCGACGACAACTGCGACGGCCGCTACGAGTGGGCCGACCCGGCGTGCGGCTACTGCCCCGGCGGCCAGAGCAAGTGCAGCTCGACGCTCTCGTGCAACGCGCTCGGCTCGCTCTCCTGCACCGGCGCCTGCTGCACCCCGTGCCCCTCGCGGGTCCCGCCGCAGTGCCTGCCCGGAAAGTGCCTCGCGACCGGCGGGGTGAATCCCGCCACCGGCTGCAGCGAAGCGCCGTTCTGCGTCGACTGCGGCGCCTGCCCGACCACCCTCGCGCCGGTGTGTGGGGTCAACGGCGGGACCTACGGCAACCCGTGCCAGGCGCAGGTGGCGAACGTCACCGTGCTGCACGACGGCGGGTGCGTGAAGGGCGAGAACCTCTCGTGCGACTCTTTCCCGGTGGGCTCGAAGGAAGGCTGCGGCAGCAAGGGCCAGCTGTACTGCCGCGACGCCTGCCCGCAGTGCGGCGGGATGGGGCAGAAGCGCTGCACCCAGCTGGGCGTCTGCGTGTGGGACGGCGACTGCCCGGCGGGGCAGGACGCGCTCAAGTGCGCCGACGGCGGGGTGGCGCTCGAGCGGTGCGTCGATCACGCCTGCGTCGCCGACTGCCCGTAGGCGTGGGTGCGGTATTCGTTCTTGCGGGGGCCCGGCGCCCTCTCTATCTTCCGGCCTCCTCGTCACCTTTCCCCGGAGAAAACGAATGCCCCAGGTTTCGCGCGTGGTGGTGCTGGCCCTCTGTTTCGTTGCGTTGACCTGGTCGACGCGCGCCGAGGCCCAGGACGCTCCTCCCGACGAGCGGGGGCTCGAGAAGATCAAGCAGTTCATGGAAATCACGCTCGCCAACGCGGACATCAACGAGGCGGGGAAGAAGCTCGTCGCGGCGAAGGTGGTGCACGTGAGCAAGTTCGACAAGAACGACCCGAGCAAGCTGAACCCCGACTCGCTGCGCTTCGCCTACAAGAAGGCCCACGGCAACGTGAAGCTCTACGACGTGAAGGTGGTGCGCACCGTGCTCACCGGCACCAGCGCGGTCGGCTTCGGCGCCACCGGCCAGAAGGGAAAGCTCTTCAAGTACTTCATCGCCAAGAAGGAAGGCGTGAACGGGATGCCGGCGCCGATCCAGGTCTTCTACCCCGAGGACGGGAGCGAGCCGGTCGTCTACGACTTCGGCAGCTTCTAGTCCGGCGTCCAGGCGAGGCCGGCCCCGAGCTGCAGGGTGTCCTGCTGGCGGAAGTAGCCGACGTCGGTGCCGGCCAGCGCCTGGAAGAAGATTGAGATCGCGTCCGAGCGGCGGTGGGCGATCGCGCCCAGCCGCACCGCCAGCGATCGCCGGAGAGGCCGCCTCCCCGGCCGCAGGTGGTCTGGCTGCGGGTGCAGGTGACGACGTGGAGCCGGGCAGTGAGGGCGGCGTGGCTCGGCGAGCTGCCGCCGCGGCGAACCCCCGCCTGCAGGGAGAGGGAGTTGAGGTTGACGAAGCCGACGTCGGGCTGCCCGCCCCCGACGTTGGGGCTGGTCGAATGATCGCTCTCGTGCTCGAGCGCGCCGGTGAGCCGGAGCACCCACGGGGTCGGGCCGTCGAACTTCCAGCGGTGGCCGCCTTCGAGCGCGAACCTCCCCCGCCAGTACTCGTAGGGGATGACCCCGTGGTAGCCGGGCCCGTTGTGCAGCTCGATGAAGCCCTGGAACTCGAAGAAGCCGCCTTGCCGGTCTTCGCCGTCGCCGAGGAGGCGAATCCGCCCGCCGCCCTTGGCCCGCATTCCGTCGCGCCAGCCGAGCTCGAGCGCGGGAGCGTCGGGGCTGGCAGTGGCGAGATCGACAGGGCTCGGCGCCGCGAGGAGGCTGACCGCCAGCAGGCTGAGCATTGCGCGCGACCGTAGCCTGCGCCGGTAAGTGAGTCGCCGCCAACTGGCCAAAGGCCCCGGGGCCGAGTAGCACTGCGGGCCTCCCCCGGAGGTCGTTTCCATGGCTACCGCACCCGCGTTCCATCACACCGTGAAACTGGATCAGGTGGATCCAGGCCTGGCGTTCCTCAACGTTCATCTCGAAGGGCCGCTCGACGCGAAGACCGCGCAGACCGTCGCCACCGAGGTCGCCACCCGCATCGACAAGCTCTCGGGCCGGCCGTTCGGCCTGCTGGTCGATCTGCGCGGGGTCACCGGCTGTGACGACGCCGGCGCCGGCGTGATGAAGGAGATCGAGATGGGCGCTGCGGGCAAGGGCCTCGAGGTGGTCGCCCACCTGGTGAAGCAGAAGGAGGTCGTCACCCAGGCGCGCGCGCAGACCCTGGAGGTCGGCGCCGAGAACATGTTCGGCACCTTCGACGACGAGGCGGCAGCCCGGCGCTTCGCCAGCGGCCTGAGCCGGGTGTCCCCGTGAAGATCGGCGACAAGACGCCGGCGATTCCGACTCCCGGCCCGGCGAAGCCCGCGGCTCCGGCTGCTCCGACTGCCGCGGCGACTGCGCCGGTCTCGAAGGGCTGGTCTCCGAACACCGTCGGCCCGGCGGGCAAGCCGCCTCCGGTGGTGGGCATGGCCCCCGCGGCCAGGCCGGGGACCCCGAGCCACGTCGACAACGAGGTCGCCCGGCTGCAGAAGGCGATGGCTGGCGTGGGCACCCGCGAGAACGTGGTGTTCGAGGTGCTGGAGAAGAACCCCCCCGCGCTGGTGGACGCGGTGGTCACCCAGTTCGAGGCGAAGACCGGGACCACGCTGCGCAAGGCGCTCAACTCCGAGCTGTCGGGCGCCGAGCTGCGCCGCGGGCTGGCGAGCCTCGATGCGCTGCTGGTCAAGCCGACCGACACCACCGGGACTTCCGGCATCGCCGAGAAGCTGAACCAGCTGCGCAAGCAGGGGACGATCAGCGAGTCGGAGCTGGTGAACAACTACCGGCCGACGACCAACAACAAGATCGACCTGCTGATCCAGGGCGACACCGCGTTCCCGAAGATGATGCAGGACATCGACAACGCGAAGGACCACGTCCACGTCAGCTTCTACATCTTCAGCAACGACAAGCAGGGCAACGAGATGGCGGACAAGCTGATCGCCGCCAAGAAGCGCGGCTGCGACGTCCGGATCATGATGGACGGCATCGGCTCACAGTTGGTCAACCCGATGTCCGACAACTACAACCTGATCAAGAAGATGGAGTCGGCGGGGATCGAGATCCGCAAGAACCACGTCGTCGACGTGACCCGCGACTCGCAGGTGGTCAATCACCCCGACCACCGGAAGATCGTCATCACCGACGGGAAGGTTGGCTACACCGGCGGGATGAACATGGCCGACCACTACGTCAGCCAGTACCACGACGTGATGGTGCGGGCGGAAGGGGACGTGGTGAAGCAGATGCAGGGCGAGTGGGCGACCGGGTGGATGCACCTGGGCGGGAAGATCCCCGGGGACGACGAGACGTTCAAGAAGCGCTACTTCCCCGAGTACAAGCCGGGCGAGGCGCCGGGGAAGATGCAGATCACCAACATGCAGTCGGTGCCGGGCGAGAACGCGGCGATCCTCAAGATGTACCTCGAGAAGATCAACACCGCCCAGAAGAGCATCAAGATCGAGAACCCGTACTGCACCAACCCCGACATTCAGAACGCGCTGATCAAGGCGGCGAAGCGGGGCGTGGACGTGACGGTGATTCTGCCGGGCGAATCGGACCACGCGTTCAGCCACCTGGCCGCGGCGCAGAAGTACCCGGAGATGATCAACTCGGGGGTGAAGATCTTCGAGTACCCGGGCTTCAACCACGACAAGGTGATGGTGGTCGACGACAAGTTCACCACTGTCGGCAGCAGCAACCTCGACGACGTCGCGCTGTACCACATCTACGAAATGAACCTGAACGTGGACGACGAGGCCTTCGCCAGGGAGACGAGCGAGCGGCTGTTCGCGAAGGACGTGGCGATCTCGAAGCCGATGAAGGCGAGCGACATCAGCAAGCTCGACATCATCACCGGCAAGTTCTGGAACCTCTTCAGCCACTTCATCTGAGGAGGCGGGGGGTGCGGATCAGCCGCCGGGGGGTGCTGGCCGGGGGCGCGGGGCTGGCGCTGGTCGGCTGTGGCCCTCCGGGGAACTCGAAGGTCGACCCCCAGACGTTCGATCACGCCACCCGGGTGACGTTCGCGCCCGAGGCGCTGACCCTCGACCAGGCGCTGTTTCCCCAGACGGTCGCCGCGGGCGCGATGAAGACCGACTCGGTGCTGCTGTGGACCCGCGCCGCCGGCGCCGCCGAGATCACCTTGCGGGTCTGGCGCGACGTCTCGGCCACCGAGGTCGCGCTGGTCACCGAGAAGAAGCTCGCCGTGCCCGAGGGCGGCAACGTGAAGGTGGCGGTCGACGGGCTCGCTCCGGCCACCTGGTATCGGTACGCGTTCTTCGATGTTGGGCTGCAACAGAGGTCGCAGCTCGGGAAGGTGCGCACCGCGTTCCCCGCCGACTGGCGCGAGACGTTGACCGTCGGCGCGACCAGCTGCGCTTCCTGGCGCTTCAAGCCGTACGGGCCGCTGGTGGCGATGGGCGCCCAGCCGCTGGATCTGTGGCTCCACACCGGCGACGTCTCGTACAACGACGGCGCCGGGTCGCTGGACGAGTTCCGCACCAAGTGGAAGGAGCAGCTCGCCGACCCGGGCTACCGGGCGCTGATGCCGTCCACCGGCGGCTACCTGATGTGGGACGACCACGACCTGGTCAACAACTTCGACCCCGAGGTGATGGGGCCCACCCACCCGCTGATGGTGGCCGGGAAGGCGGCGTGGTTCGAGACCCTGCCGGTCGAGCGCGGCCCCGACGACCGGATGTGGACCAGCTACCGGTGGGGGAAGACGGCGGAGTTCTTCCTCCTCGACTCGCGGATGGAGCGCAAGCCGTCGACCCGCGAGACCGCGCAGGCGCAGTACCTCTCGCGCGAGCAGATGGACTGGCTCAAGGCCGGGGTGAAGAACAGCCCCTGCCACTTCAAGGTGCTGATCAACTCGGTGCCGATCTCGCTGATGCCCGCTCCGCTGTGGGGCGCGCAGGCCGAGCGCTGGCAGGGCTACCTCGCCGCCCGCGAAGAGCTGCTCGGCTTCCTCGACACCGAGGACATCCGCAACGTGTGGTTCGTCAGCGGAGACTTTCACCTCGGGCTGGTGATGCGGGTCGAGCGCGAGGGGAAGCGGCGGCGGCTGATCGAGATCGCGGCCGGGCCGGCGGGGCACGTCAACCCGCTCGCGCTGGTGCTCGAGCCCGGGCAGGACCCGGCGAACAAGAAGCTCGCCTTCCCTCCGGATCAGTTCCTCTTCGCCGGCTCGGGCTTCCTCACCACCACCCTCACCTTCGACCCGAAGGCCGACACGGTGCGGGTGGTGTTCGCCGATCCGAAGAAGGCCGAGCCGACGATCTACGACCAGACGCTCACCTTCGGGATGGGGTGAGCCAGACCCCGCAGCCGTTGCACCGCGCGCAAGGGCACCCCGGTTGCAGTTTGGGAAGTCTCCACCGCGGCGCGGAGACGGCACCATGTTCAACGGAATCAAGCTCGGCAGGATTGGAGGGGTCCGGATCAGGCTCGACTGGAGCTTGATCCTGATCTTCCTCTTCGTGACGTTGAGCCTCGGCTCGGGGGTGTTTCCGTTCTGGCACCCCGACTGGCGGCCGGCGGTGATCTGGTCGGTGGCGATCGCCGCGACGGCGCTGCTGTTCGTCTCGCTGATGTTGCATGTGCTGGCGCACGCGCTGGTGGCCCGCAAATTCGGCGTCCCGGTGCGGCACACCACGGTGTTCCTCTTCGGCGGGATGGCGCACCTGGATGACGAGCCGAAGTCCCCCTCGTCGGAGGTGCTGATCGCCAGCGCCGGGCCGGTGACCAGCCTGGTGCTCGGCCTGGTCTTCCTCGCGCTCGGCAGCGTGGCGATGCCCGCGCCCGACGGCTTCCTCGACCCGCTCGAGATGATGGCCGCGATCGGCCCGTTCCAGACGCTGCTGCTGTGGCTGGGGCCGATCAACATCTTCATCGGGATCTTCAACCTGGTGCCGGCCTTCCCGCTCGATGGCGGCCGGATTCTGCGCGCGCTGCTCTGGGCCGGGACCAAGAACCTGCGCCGGGCCACCCGCTGGGCGGCGGGCACCGGCCAGGCGGTCGGCGGGCTGCTGATCCTCTTCGGGCTGGCGATGGCGTTCGGGCTGTGGATCCCGCTCATCGGCGGCGGCCCGATTCAGGGGCTGTGGCTGATCTTCATCGGCTGGTTCCTCAACGTCGCCGCGGCGGGCAGCTACCGGATGGTCGCGATTCGCGACGTGCTGCAGGGAGTGAGCGTCGGCCAGTTGATGCGGCGCCACCTGCCCCCGCTGGTTCCCCGCGCCGCGCCGATCGCCGCGCTGGTCGACAACTACCTGGCCAGCGGAGAGAACCTCTTCGTGGTGGGCGAGGCGCCGACCGAGCTGATCGGAGTGGTGCGGGCCCAGGACGTGAAGCGGGTGAACCGGGGCGAGTGGCCGAACACCCCGATCGGGCAGATCATGACGCCGCTGCCGGCGCTCCCGCACGGGCCGCCCGACACCGAGGCGTTCAAGGCGCTCAAGGACCTCGCCGGGCTGGAGGTCGACGCGATGGTGGTGGTGAGCAAAGGCGCGGTGATCGGGATCCTGCGGCGGGAAGACGTCACCCGCTGGCTCGAGCTGCAGTCGCACGACGACGACTCCCGCCTGCGCCCGGGCGAGCCGACCCGTCCGGTGGAGGGGATTCGCTGAAAAAGAGCCTTCCCCCCTACGCGGGGGGGACGCGCGCCCAGAGCACTCCGCGCGAGAGCGAGCGCTGCTCGGCGACCAGCCCCAGCTTCTTGAAGTCCTTCGAGTAGCGCGAGCCCTTCACCACCACCCAGCGGCGGGCCACCTTCCGCGCGTCGGCGAGCATCTGGGCGGTCAGCCCGCTCGGGTCGGCGAAGTGGCGCAGCATGTCGAACGCCTGGGACGACTTGTTGGGCCGGCCGAACATCGGGTCGAACAGCACCACGTCGAAGCTCTTCGGAGGAAGCGTCGGCAGCACCAGCGCCGCGTCGGCGTGGCGGACCTCGATCTGCGCGAACCCTGGTCCATAGGGGCGGCTGAGCGGCTCGAACGCCAGCGCGTAGAGGGCGAGGCTCTTCTCCAGCGCAACCACCTTCCCTTCCGGGCCAACCACCCGGGCGCAGACCAGCGCATCCGCGCCGAGGCCCATCGTGCAGTCGAGGACGTGGTCTGACGGGCGCAGCTCGCCGACCCGGATCAACATGTCCTCGGCGAAGCCCTGGTCGATCCGCTTGATTCGCAGCTGCGCCATTCCCGGCGAGAAGCGCAGCACGCCCTCGGGCCGCCGCAGGGTCCAGCCATCGCCCCCCAGCACCAGCAGCGCCTCGGCCCCTTCCGGCTGTGGCGCGTTCCGGTCGCGGTGGAGCCAGGGCAGCCCCCACGCGGCGGCCAGCTCCTGCGCGCGCACGTAGTGGGCGGAGGAGACCATCGAGCTGACCGTCACGGCGAGCGGGACTTTCAGGCCCGGCCCTGCGCGACGCCCTGAATTGCCTCGGTGATCGCGCAGGCATGCACCGGCTCGGGCGGCGTGACGGCGATCCCTTCCGGAGGCA